>DAIAOV010000203.1 GCA_027437055.1 Legionella sp.
TATAATATCGTTTTGCTATTATTAATAAATAGCTACTTGTAACATTCAAACTCAAGTAATAGCGCTCTGTTGCAAACAGGATAAACTAAAAATCAAATGAAAGGATCTATAACAAGTGGTTATAAAAAATAATAGCAGGACTTCGTATGGATTAGGATGTTACAGATTTCTTTCTTGCTACAGAGACGAAAAGACACCTTTCCGCGGACAATCAAGATTTGATCATCCGGGATGCGTTCATAAAAGGCCTCGCACTCCGGAACTTGCGTCCTGACGTAAAAATTGTTTGGTAACGAGACCACATTGGGGCTTACGCTCCGGAACTCACGCTGTGATGCAAAATCAAAAAAGTAACAGTCGCTCATATTGGACTATTATTTAACTGAATTATTGATGGCGGTTCCTAGAGCGGTGGAGATTAGGAATTGCGTGGTGCGTTTAACATTTTTTACACTCTAATTAGGTTAAAATAAAAGCAATTATTCTACACATTATAATAACGGAACTTAATTTTTTATTTTTAGCAACTTCCTGCCATTAATTATTAGTTTTTTGCGTCACAGCGCGAGTTCCGGAGCGTAAGGCCAAGTTGTGTATCCAAAAGGGAGCCAAGGAGATATGGCTAAAGAGGACTCATGGAAAGGGGCTTATTCACCAAAGCGTCATTATCTTTTTCTGCTGAGTTAGCAAAGAAGCCTATACCTACCACTAAATCGACAACACAGGTTGTTACTATCATTGCCATCCCTATTTCAGGAGCAATTACTGCAATTAGCCCTGCAATTGCAAGAGCACCAACTGCTAAAGCAATACCACTTAATACGGTTAATACACCTAGGCCAACGTTTAATAGCAAAGATGAAGAAGGAGAAATCAGTGAGGATAGAGGCAATAGTTGACTTCCAGTAGGAGTCAATACACGAAAACCTAATTGATTATTCTGATTCTCAAGTTCTGCATAATCAAATGTTAATTCATATTCTTTACGAGCATCTCTTGTAATACTTTCAATGCCTATAGCATCTAACTCAGAAATTTTGTTTTTACTTTTAATGACTATTTTCTTCTGATTAAATCGCGAGGCATATACTTGAATATCTAAAGTATCATCTTGGTTTTTTTCACGTAGTGCTGCCTGCAATGTTGCTGCTGAAATACTTGTACCATTTTCTATCCCAACTACTGGTAAATGGTGGGTTTCACTAAACATGACCGGCGCATAAATCAAATCTTCTTCATAAGGTTGTTCACCCAAACTATTTCTTCGTCGCATTTCACTGTCTGGGTAGGCAGGGCAAAGTGTTATACCATTACAGAAGGAAAGAGCTTTTCCTCGAAAAACAAAACAGCCATCTGTATAATCATAGATCCTTGTACCAAGGTCACCGTCTCTAAAAGCAAGTGGTATTAAGTTATTCGCATTATCCATAAGACTTGTACTAGTATTAGCAATTCGTCGGTTGAAATCACCAGCAAAAATAACTAAATCATTACTTTTAGAAAATTCCGTATTAATAGCTACCAATGCTTGCTCAGCTTCGCCTGGAGAATCTTGATGAGGAATGTGGACAGGAAATACCGCTATTCGTTTTCCCGAGTCTCTGTGTATAAGTAAGGTTGCTGAAAAATCTTGATTACGAAGATATCCAGAGACGGTTGTCGGTCGTGTCAACGGTGTTCTAATATCAAATTGCGATATCCTATAAATTAAAGCCTGGCCATTTTCTGAGAAGGATAAACCCCACTCTTGGCCAAGATTTTCACGAATTTGTTGTGCATGTTCTGTAGTTGTTTCCTGTAGGGCAATTAAATCAAGACCGTGAGTTTGATGCGCTTCCACAATAAAGTTACTGATACGCAAGTGTCTTGCAGTTTCTTGCTCTCGTGTTTCAGCTCGATCAGAAACAAAACCTTGGAATGCCCAACCAGATAAAGTGTTATAACTTAGCAATTTAATAGTTCTTTCACTATCGAGCGCTAAAGTATTTAATTTTGGCAGATGGTCAGAATAAATACTATTCATTCCAGTTTCAGCAAGTCTTGCCGAGGGCAATTGGGATTCAATTTCTAATGCAACTTCTTTAGCTGAGCGTGCCACTTAATCTCTCTGAATTTTTTGATAATTTTAGAATAATATACTAGATTTATTAACAAAAGATTAAGCGATTTCTAAGATAAGCAGTCTTCACTAATGATCTAGAGTAAATCGGCATATGCTTCGTAATTAAAATTTATCTTCGAAATGGTTCTGCCCTCGTGGTAGGCCTAGTGTGTACGTCAATGGCATTCGGTTAAGCATATGTGACTTTAACACCACTGCTACTTTTCCATTTGTTAATTGGCTTTCTCGATTATCTCGGTGAGTGACGACCGGGTCTGATTTTCTGGCGCACTCTTGAAATACACTTAAGTATATTGCTTAAAAAGCCAAAATCTTCATTGCCAACAGGACAAAGTAATTTTCCCAGGCTACGTCCGACTACCAGTAAACAGTTTTTAAAATTGATTTTAAAGTTTCTTATTTCACCACAAAAATTTTTCCAGTAGCTATTTTTTGGGTCTCCAGAGCTATTTCCATTACGAGGCTCTGATGGTGGTGGCGGTATTTGTTT
>DAIAOV010000204.1 GCA_027437055.1 Legionella sp.
ACTTTGAGATCTCCTTTTGGTTTAGTTTATCGGAAATCTCATCTATGTCATGGCATTATTTTTGGGGGATAGGTCAAAAACTAGCAAGAAATTCTGGTCTCGCATGTTTTTCTTTAAGTAGCAATTGATTAGGATAAAGCCATAATTTGTCAATCGCCTCTTTTGTAAATTGGGCATTATTAATTTTTCTTTGCACTTCCATATTGATGGTAGTTAAGAAAATATTACCGGCTAAGATGACTACGGCAAGGCTAGCCATTATTGAGATAAAAACAAAAGTGCGGGAAGTGTGAAAACGATGAGGTTTGATGAAAATAGCGGCCAAAATACTAATTATTAAAACTAATATAGCAAGAAAGGGAATAACACTAATATAATCAAAGTTATTCGGAAGTAGCGTAAATTTCATCTCTGTGTCCTTTGTTTCTAAATAACCTCTATAGTAATTTATTGTTTTACTGACTTTAGAGAGTGTTGCTCCATTACATAATAGCTAGATCTTTATGACGGTTCTATACAAATTGTTAGTGTATCTTAATTTTTAAACAATAGGAGCAATCGGTTGTTTATGATAATCAGCTTTGATCTTGAGTCTAAATCGCCAAAAGAGCAGTAGTACACTGATACCTGCTCCAAAAACCATTCCCCACCAAAGACCAACTCCGCCTAAATGGAGACGAGTAGTAAGAAAATATCCAAGAGGAAGGGCGATGGACCAAAAGCTAATAATGGAAATAAATAAGGTAAAACGGGTGTCTTTTAATGCTCTAATAGCACCAAAAAGAGCGATGCGTGTGGCCTCAAAGAGTTGAAACCAAGCACTAACCGCTAATAATTGGCTTGTGAGGCGAATGAGCTCATTATTTTTGCTATCGTGTACATCAAAATCAATAGAAATTAATAAAGAGGGCATGGTCCAATAAAAAATAGCAATGATAATCATGGGAACTATTGCAAGACTAATGCCCGCATAACACGCTTGCTCTGCGGCATCACGCTTTCCTGAACCTAATAAATGTCCCATACGCACGGTAATGGCTTGAGCAATAGAGAAAATAATGGACATTAGTGTACCCATGTATTGCAACGCGATTTGGTTCGCCGCGAGCATTTGGCTTCCTAAAGAACCTGTAATTAAGGTTATAACGAAAAAAAATCCTACTTCAACACAGTACATGAACCCTATAGGGGTACCCACTTTAAACAACTCCAGGATGTATGATTGTTTCGTCGGAGTAAATAAATGATGAAGATAAGCTCTATATTCTTTATTGGAAAGTACATAAAGTATTAGAAAAAACATAGAGATCCAATAACTAATAGTTGTTCCCCAACCCGCGCCTGCTATCCCAAGTGCAGGGAGTCCGAATTTGCCGAAGATCAAAGCAAAACTTAAAAGTACGGTTAATGATGTGGACAAGATGCTAAATACTAAAAGAACACGGGCATGTCCTAAGCCAACTATAAACTCTAATAAAGCAAACATTAGAAAATTGGGAAGCAGTCCCCAGGCTAATGCATGTAAATAAGTTTGTGCTAAGTGCACGACACTAGGGTTTTGGCCGAGAAAGAGGAATATAGGGGATAAATTCCAAAATAAAATAAATGAAGGCAAAGCTAATGCTATAGCTAACCATACTCCATCGCGAACAATGAATGAGATGGTCGAAAAATTTTTCGCTCCATATTGATGGGCGACTAAAATGTTAATTGAACTTAATATACCTATTAAAATAACAATAAAGGTACCAAATAACCAGCTGACAAGAGCCCCTGCGGCTAATACATCGGAGCTTAAATGCGCAAGGAACATGGTTTCAAAAAAATAGGTGGAAGATTGCAGCAAGCCGGTCAAAATAAGAGGCATTGCTAAGTGCAGTAATGGGTAAAGATTTTTTTTGAACCAAAGCATTTATACTTCCTTATTCCTGACACTAGTTAATAAAAGATAGCTGATGCTGAATCAATAATAGGCTTAATTTGACAGTAGTTCAAATTAAGCGCTTAGTTGTTTGTTTTTAGACATTTCTTGTGAACCATAACATTAAATCATTAGGATGGGTATCGACTATTTTTCTAGTAATAGAGCGCGTCAGAGATGATGAGCTAATTGAAAACTAGTATATTACAAGATAGATGGTTTCAGAGGATAGAATTATTTATGAAAAAGCTATGCATGCGCTGTTATATTTCCGGCAAAGTTCAAGGGGTATGGTTTAGAGCCTCTACTCAAAGAGAGGCGGCAAAATTAAATATTAATGGATGGGTGCGTAATTTGACCGATGGGCGGGTGGAGGTTTTTGCTTGTGGCACTGAAAGTGATTTGGAGTTGTTTTATTCCTGGCTACAACGTGGTCCGCAATATGCGAGAGTCGATGATCACAGTAGAGAGCATTTGCCGTGGGAGGATTATGAGGGGTTTGATATTCTGTGATGAATGAGCGAAATCCTTTCTTAAGGATCTGTTAATTTTTCTTTACTTAAAATACCATATAATCGCCTCCCTGCTTAAACTGATTAGGACGACTTATATGTTTTATTTTACTCGCCAGCTTTTTCGAGAACCTGTTTTTGCTCTATTTTTCTTTTTTCTTTTCCCTTT
>DAIAOV010000205.1 GCA_027437055.1 Legionella sp.
GCCTGATCGTTTGTCAGTCTGATACACGATGGCTGCCATTCAATCATCACCTCCTCGTTATGTATATTATAACACATAACGATGTAGACAACAAGTAAAGAATGGCAATAAATCAAGCTATTTCAATGGTTTCAAGCGTTTCTTATCACCGCCTCGTTATGTATAGGCGGGAATCCAGGTAAAATTGTGGATTCAATTCAATACAGAGTTATTCAGGAACTTCAAAAGAATAAGTATGATGTAATTTATGACGATGATTACTCTGGAGAGATAGCTGATATTATTACAATAAAACAGTTAGAAAATAAAATTAATTATATCACTTAAAATTTGCTATAGATGGTATCGTTGGTAACAGTATAAAAAACTTATACGAAGTATGTGGACAGGCTCAAAAATCAGTCAAATGGAAATTCAAGGATAACAAAGAAATATTTGATCACATGTTAAGACGAAGAATAAAAAGTAAAAACGGTATTACTTGTTCGCGATTTGAATGTGGCAATGAAGAAACGTTGAGACGAATTCTTCATTTAGCGAAAAGAAAGTTTCCTGTAGAATACGAAGTCTTTATTGTACAACCTGGAATTGTCCATAAAGAATGCAACTGACGAGCAATTAATACTTATTGCGGTAGCTGAAAATTATATAAAAGAGATTAGTGCTATAAGTTTAAATATCATTGCAAGTCAATAATGGGTATTCGGTTTATTTGTTGTTTATTACTAGATCAAATACTGTTATAGTACATCACTAAAGTTGCATTAACATAATTGCCATTTGTCAAATCTCAGAATACGGCAAAATATCGAGAAAATCTGATAAAATTACTCAAAAATCCTTTTTAAACATGGAAAAACCCCTTATAATTAGGAATGGAGGGAAAGTCCCTTGTCCAAATCCTAAAAATAAGGAGCAACCGTATGGACAAGGATAGCACAAAACCAACATTTTTTCAATTGTTTAAAGCAATAAATGATAAAAGTTTTTTAAAGTTGGTTAGAACCTCGAAAACTGACAAGTATACCAAGAAGCTAACAACAGAAAAACTAATTACCTTGGTAGCTTTGGCTCAGTTAGATCAAGCCGAGGGACTTCGGGCGATAAGTAGCAGCCTGCACAATGAGGAGCTTAACAAGTCGATTAATTTAGATTCCATCAGTCATTCCCAGCTTTCCCGGAAATTAAGAGATACTTCTCCGGACTTAATTCAGTCACTATTCAGGGAAATTGTAAGGAGAGTGGGCACAGAAATCGGAGTTAGCCGGGTGAACGAAGAATTACAGCGTCTCTATCTTATTGACTCTTCAACCATCAGCATGTGCTTATCTTTATACAGTTGGGCAAAATTCCGTAAGACCAAAAGTGGGGTTAAACTACACTTGCGACTTGTACTGTGCGATCAGGAGGTATACCCAGATAAGGCGATAATTACCCCAGCTAAACCGGCTGATAAAACCCAAATGGATAATCTCGTGGTTGTGGAAAAAGACGCACTGAATGTCTTCGACCGGGGTTACCTCGACTACAAAAAGTTTGACAACTACTGTGCAACAGGCATTCGTTTTGTATCACGACTCAAGCACAATGCCCTTGTAGAGATACTTGAAGAACGTGAAGTAATTCCGGGAAGCCCAATTAAGTATGACCGTATTGTTCGACTTGGTAAAGCAGGTATCACCCAAATGAAATATCCCTTGCGACAGATTGAAACCGAGGATAGTAACGGAAACCCCGTTGTAATAATTACCAACGACTTGAAAATGAGCGCTGAAGAGATAGCTGATATTTACCGTTACCGCTGGCAGATTGAACTCTTTTTTAAATGGATTAAGCAGCATCTGTACATTAAGCACTTATATGGCACAAGCCCGGTAGCAGTAGAAAATCAGATACTCATAGCCCTAATCACCTATTGCTTACTGAAACTGTTACAACTTAAGGTCGGTTACCGTGGCAGCTTACTAACCATAAAGCGTCTGTTGGATGAATGTCTGTATGAACCACTGAGCAATTTCATACAGAAGCTCTATCAACGTTATGGTCCGAGTACCAAAGGCCGAAGACGGATAAATCATGAAGCGATTTATCAGGAAACCCTTCGTCAGTTTGAAGAACTGGAAGCTGAACATCTGAGTGATTTGACCTATGACCCGGTAATCCTGTAGCAGTAAATATTGGAAAAACGTGGATAAAGGGACTTTGCTGTTACGCATCATTGTCCTTTTGGCCACTGTACAGAAAGTCTGCGGTAAATTATTGAAAATTAGTGATAATTTTCAATAGGAGGCCTTCGGCCTCCGGCACTTGACTTTATGCTAAAAAGTTAATGCAACGTTAGTGATTTTAACTAAGTAAAAGGTGAGTACATATGTCTAATAAAAAGAAAAAAGAGCTTACACCTATACAGCAAGAATATTATTCCTTTGCTAAAGAGCGGGAACCAAAGGTACCTGTCTTAAAAAACTGTCTAAAAGCCTTTCTGGTAGGTGGGGGTATCTGTCTACTAGGGCAGTTTATCCAAGACTTTTTCATCTGGAATTTCGATTTCACTGAGAAAACAGCAGGAAATCCTACGGTATCTAC
>DAIAOV010000206.1 GCA_027437055.1 Legionella sp.
CATACCATCTACATGCTTGAACAATGGTTTAAGCATCCTTGAAGCATTGCTCCAAGCATCAGCAGATAATCTTGTTATTTGTGCCAAAACAACATCATCATCAGGAGGTGCCCCATTTCTCCAATAATCAAGCATCAATAAAAGATATGCTCCATGCATTTCGGTTGATAATCGAGAAGTATCGGCTAGATAATCAGCAATATAAAAAGGCATCCAAATATCTGTCTTAGACATTATGTATTTCCCTCAAATGGAAATTTACTACATTTGCAAGCAAATTAGCTAACTCTTTAAATTTTTTTATTGCTTGTTGTTCTTTTTCAATATCTAAAGCGATTTCATAATCTGATCTCATTTCAATACCTTTAAGTGTGCAGTCAGGGTAGTAATCCCCAAGAAAATAACCGACACGGAGCCAGAAGATATATTCTCTTTGACTGCACATTTAAAGGCACTAAAATAATTTTTCAATTGATACTCCGTTTGTGGTTGTCGGTTTACGAGTCCGATGTGTTTATTATACCAATTTAACTGAATAAATCCAAGTTCTGACGTGTCGCATCATCCATGTTTTTTAAAGCTGTTTGATTTTTCCGTTATACTTAATGTTATATGTTCCAGTTTTAATCTTGCTTATAGTTGTTCTGTGAACTCCATATTCTTTTGCCAAATTAATCCCTAGCTCACCAGCATCAAGACGGGTTTTTATTTGCACTATCTGAGCATCAGAGAATTTCTTTGTTGCTTCAGACACTTTGTCTCCCCATGTAATAACTCTTCCTTTCATTTTTAAGCTCATAGCATCTCTCATCTCTTGAGTTTTTACTCGTCCTTTAGATGCCTGGGAAAGTTTAATTAATGTTTCTGGTTTGTGTTTTCTTCCTAACCATGCCTTTCTCATTTTCTCTCTTGTTTCTGCTGGCAAATTAACTACACCATCTCCGCCATCAGTGTTATTTGTTAAAGGCCATCCAAGAGCTTTACCACGTTTAATCCAATATTTCTCTGACTCTTGCCATGACCAATCATCGCTTCCAGATATGCTTTCAAAAATTACCAGTTCTGGTTTCAATCCTTTGCTTTTTAATGATTGAAGCCAATGAGCTCTATGACATTTCGATTTGTCATTCATATGATTTTGAAGTCTTTCTATAGGCCTAATTGATTTTCCTATATATCTAATTTCATTAGATTCTGGGTCAACTAAACCATAAATATATCTAGTTTCACTTTGCATATAATTCCCTAGTTTTGATGATGATTAACATCATAACACAAAAATACTATTTATGCCAATTTTCCATCCCCGTAATGTTTTGTAATAATCACATTAATTTTATCTACCAAATCACCACGCTTTAGCGTTAAATGCAAATTGCCATTTTTGAAAGCACGGGCAAAATAATAATCATCTTCGTATGGTAGTTTTTTCTTGAATGCGTAATTCATAGCTATCGATAATTCACGTGCGTTATGTTTTTTACCGTCTAGCACTTTGAAAACTCTATCTATGTCATTTATCCTGTCTTCGCCAGATCCATAACGGAACTCCATTCCACCGCTGTAGCTATGTTGGAGCATGTAACCAACGATTATTTTGGTTCCAATCTTAAAAACATCGTTTGTCTTGTAATCACCAGATAGGCAGCGAAAAACATTAATAATACCATCAACAAACATCTTATCGGATTTCTGAAACAGTTCTAAAAACGTAGTTTTAATGTTGGCTTCTGTAAAATCAGGTGGCTCATTCTGTATTGATTTTTCTAACTTCGCTTTACTTGCTGTGTCTAGCAATTGCATAAACCCGGTGCGCTCGAATGATTCACGCCATAAGTAACGATCAATACCTTTTATAGCATCTTTTAATGTATCGCGTGGCACAACATCAGGCGGCAATCCATAGTCAATAGAGCAGGTTTCTTTCATCATCTGTTGCGCCATTTTAATTGCGCTGTATGCTGTAGACAGAACACCAATAACCTGCTCTCTAGTAGCGCACATATCTGATATTGTCTTTGGAATTGCTACGCCATGCCGAAATTGCATATATTACCTTTCAAATAATCTCATAAATAGCAACAGGATGCCGGTGCGTCTTAGGCCACTTGCATTTCATCAGCTCCCAGTAATCATTCGTCATTCTCCAGTTTGTCATCAATAGCCATTGATAATAATATTTTCATTTCATCGGCAACTTTCTTATAAATCTTCGGGCGCTTGTATTTAATAAGTTGACGGGTATCGCTTGGCATGCCTTTCTTCCGCCATATGCTGACGCAAGCATCGGTACGTTTTAGTAGACGCGCAGTTTCACCAGTTCCACCGAGTGCGTCGATTAATTTGCTATCAAATATTGTTTTTGGCATATATTTCCTTTCTGTTGATGATGGTTGAAATATAATCTATTACCTATATTACCGCAATCTATTTTTTTAATCTATCTAAAATAAATGTTTTAATAAAACTTAAAAATAAATGTTGTATTTTGTTTTAAGGTGAATTATAGTTACTACATCGACATTGATGATTTAAGGAAAAATGATGACCGACACAGTATTCGATTTTAATGAC
>DAIAOV010000207.1 GCA_027437055.1 Legionella sp.
CCATGAATTGAAATGGCAATAAATCGATTTATGATTGAATTTAGTGAACGTATGGAAAAACATGTTCAATAACAAATCCGTGGAATTTACACAGAATCTTTTACAGGGTCATAAATGGCGCTTTAAGTGTGGTGGTCTTGAAGCTTCTGAGCGCAAACGGATCAAAGAGTGAAAACAGCAACTCTCAGAATACAAAACGATGGTTGCTGAACTCACCTACGACAATCGAGTACTCAAGAATCTGATTGATAAAAAGCTTTAGCGCCAACGGGTAAGCAAGAGGCAGTAAATTACCTGGTTGGCGAGGAACAGCTCCCGGTGCGTGTAGCGTGCGAGGCGATTTGTCTTGCACGAGCTACGTACTACAAAAGCCTCCTCCAATCTAAGGAAAAAGATCAGCCTATCATAGATGCTCTCAATCAGGTGGTGGCAAGCATGGTCGATGGGGCTATGGCTTATGTTTTGACTATTTATGCAACCAAGGTGCGTCCTGGAACTACAAACGAGTATGGCGAATCTACAAACAAATGGGCCTTAATTTACCTAGACGTACTAAAAAGAGATTACCCAAAATCATCAAAGAACCACTCATTGCACCGCAGGAGCCCAATACTATCTGGGCGTTAGATTTTATGTATGACACCCTGTATTACGGCATGTTATTTAGGACTTTGAATGTGATTGACGAGTCTAATCAAGAAGTGCTGGCCATTGAGGTTGATTTGAGTTTACCGGCCGGACGCGTCGTACGGGTGATGAAGCAATTGGAGGAGATGGTAGGTTTACCTAAGGCGATACGCCTAGATAACAGAAGTGAACTGCGATCGGCGGCCTTCACCAACTGGTGCGAATCAAAAGGCATTGCGCTTAAATTTATCCAGCTGGGCAAACCTCAGCAAAATGCCTTTATAGATCGCTTTAACCGCACTTATAATCATGAGGTGCTTAATGCCCACATCTTTGAATCACTCGATCAGGTTCGTGAAATAACTGAGGAATGGATCAAAAGCTACAACCAAGATCGACCTCATGCAGCATTCGGGAAGCTGTCACCGATACACTATCGACAGCAAGCAGAAAAATCTACTTTAGGAGTGTCTAATTTTTAGGGGGGATTACAGAGGAATTAAATAGCAAAAAATCTGATAACTATATTTTTAAAGAAGGCAGATTCAAGTATGAATTGCAATTTTATAACCAAAATGGTAAATCATTAATACTCACCATAATCAGGTTCTTTCTCTCTATTTATCAAAAGCCCGATCATTGCCTTCATTACATCAAGCATCTTGTTACACAACTGCTTACATATTATCGATGGCTTGTTTCTCAATGTTAACAATATTGATTTGAATCATCGTTAATCCAAGAGCTGTAATATATTCAGCATAAGAATACTAAAATGCTTAATAAGTAGCGGCCAACTCTTTTTCAAAGTTTAACGAGTTAATTAAGTTGATGTATTTATTTGGCTTATGTATCATAATAGTACGCATACGAACCAAATAGAGGACTATAAATAATTTCACAAATAAATTTATTCATTAATGAAAAAGCTATACAAAAAAAATGTTAAATCATGCGAAATCCAATGAATCAACCTAACCATCAACTTTCTATGACAGTTCTCATGACTCCAGATAAGGCTAATTTTTTTGGTAATGTACACGGTGGAGATTTATTAAAACTATTAGATCAGGTGGCATATGCATGTGCTAGTCGATATGCTGGCAAGCATGTAGTTACCCTTAGCGTTGATCAAGTAATATTTCGTCAACCAATACATGTTGGTGAACTAGTAACTTTTCTAGCTTCCATAAATGGAACAGGCAATACGTCTATGGAGGTTGGCATCAAAGTAATTGCCGAAAATATATTGACAAAAGAATCACGTCATGTGAATAGTTGCTTTCTCACAATGGTAGCTATGGACGAGAATCGCAAGCCTGTTCCAGTACCTACTTTTATCCCAAATTCACTAGAAGAAAAACAACGTAACAGAGGATTTGAGTTAAGAAAAGAAATGAGAAAAGAATTAAGTAACAAGTTTATAAAAATTAAGACTGATTGTCTTATTGAAGATTGTGATTGAATTATACCAATTGGAAAAACATTAAATTAGAGCAACCTAAGCCTCTAGATAATTTCGAGTAAATATCTACAGGCTATTAATCTTAGTTAATGGAGAATAACCAATGGAAATCACTATGTACTGTAAGAAATTAAAGACAATGGCGTCAAAGGACGCCACTGCTTAGAAAAAGTTAGTTTTTAAGTTAAATATTATTAGAGTTTCTAATGTTTATGAGTTGAAAAGTTTGCTGTTATCCATGCATAAGCTGGTCCAATTGCATTCATTATTACTACCGCAATAAAAGCTGCAAACGGATCATGTGGAATAGGACCAAATCCACCAAATACAGTAGCAAAATATGATGCAAAGCCAAAAAACATTCCAGGAATAAAACTTAATGCCGGAATAAATCGTGCTACTGACATCATTAATCCGTTTAAACAAAATAAAATGATGCATTGAGCGATTAAAAATGACTGTCCTGTATAGTGTTTTGA
>DAIAOV010000208.1 GCA_027437055.1 Legionella sp.
AAACGGTCAATTTTGATAAGTCTTCTTCCATTTGAACTTTTGCGAAAAACTGATTGGAAATTCAAAGAGGGAATTTTAATGATTGGAAAATTCGTTAACAGTTTTTTTTATTTCTTTTTTTACAATTATTTTAGAGCGATCACTCTAAACTACACAAAAGTGCTTGATTCTACATAAAAAACTTTGCTATTGAAGAAAAATAAGTTATAACAATCTTATCTGCATCAAGGACTGATACAGATTTAAATATGGGATCTATGATCAATTGGATGTTATTAAGTTTTAACTATTTTTTCATGGAGTGAGAAAATGAGCAACAAGGTGTTTTCACAACGTTTTAACCAAGAATTAGCAACTTTCGAATTACCGGGAGATTTCAACGACAAAATTAAGGCAGTTTCCAAGATATTTGGAATTACTCGCCACTTGGCTAACTCCCTGATATTTGGGCATGTAGTACCTGACCATGAACAACTTGATAAAATTGCAAAAATACTGGAAGTCTGTCCTCAATGGCTAAGTGGTGCAACGGATAGAAAAAAAGCTTATAGCAGCAAAGAAACTGCTGATAGCGTGTAATATTATTGATTTTATTGTATACTTTAGCTAATTCGATAGCGTTTGCTGATTGTATGTATTTGCAAACGCTTTTCTCATGTTGCGAGTATTTATTATCATGGAATGCTTAAGTTTTTGTGTGGCTAAATCTATCGATTTAACTCGTTTAGATAACTTTCTAAAGAACGCCTCAAACGAATATACCTCATCCAAAACTCGAGATGTTGTCAAATTAAGTCCGCACAAAAATCCCAATCACGTCATATTTATTTTTAAAAACGGCACGGTGGTTTCGTGGGGTGTTAAACGTTATGAAATTAACGATTACCTAAACACCATCAAGCAGCATATAGATAAGCCGGTTGGAATTTTGGTACATGATGAGTTCCACTATCAAATCGATGATAAGACGGCGATTGAACCCCATGATTTTTTTGATGTGGATTGCTTGACCATGGAGGATGATAGTGAGGAATTAAAACTGAGCTTCTCTTACGGATTCTCTCAATCAGTTAAGCTACAATATTTTGAAACCATCATCGATGGCTTGATTGATAAATATAATCCAATGATTCAAACGCTGTCGCAAACAGGAGAAATGCCTATTAGCCGCAAGCAAATACAGCAAGTTATAGGGGAAATTTTAGGGGCTAAAAGTGAAATGAACTTAATCAGTAATTTCCTTTATCACCCTAAATATTTCTGGCAACACCCTACATTAGAACAACATTTTATCATGCTCGAGCGTTATTTACATATTCAAAGACGCGTCAATGCCATTAACCATCGACTCGATACCCTTAATGAAATTTTTAATATGTTTAATGGTTATCTTGAAAATCGTCATGGTCATAATTTAGAGATCATCATTATTATCTTAATTGCCGTGGAAATTATTATTGCAGTAATGAATTTCCATTTCTAGAATGCTTTCATACCCTTTACTAATGAGTTTTCGGGAACAATCCGAGCCACGACCGCTAGGAAGCGGATGTTGTCTTAGCTTATCCGCTTCCTGATGATCGCGGCTCAGATCGCGCGATTGCTTCTCCGAATTTATAAAGATGTTACGTTCTTGGCTTTTAGCCTATTGTTTTTTCGTCTAAAATACCGAAAACTCATTAGCAAAGGGTATACCCGACGTGATGAATTATCTCAAAGCTTATTTTCTTAATGGCACCACATTCAAGACTGAGTTACTTGCTGGCATTACCACCTTCCTTACTATGGCCTACATTGCCTTTGTAAACCCATCTATTTTACACGATGCAGGAATGGACCAAGGTGCCGTATTTACCGCGACGTGTTTAGTCACTGCATTTGCCTGCTTACTCACAGGAATTTTAGCCAATACACCTATTGGTGTAGCTCCAGGCATGGCGTTAAATATTTATTTTTCTTATAGCGTAGTTCAGGATCTAGGTATAGATTGGCAACACGCCTTAGCCATGGTATTCATTTCTGGTGTGTTATTTTTTGTAGTAACGCTGACCAGATTAAGACGTTTATTAATAGAGGCCATCCCTCATAATTTACAAATCGCTATTTTAATAGGGATTAGCTTATTAATAGCTTTAATCGCCCTACAGACTAACCATATCATTGTTGATGCTCATCATAGTTTAATGCAACTTGGTGATATTAAACGACCGGAAACAGGGTTATTTTTCCTAGGCTTTTTACTCATTCTAGTCCTGGATTATTATCAAATACGCGGCGCAATTATCATTGGTATTCTCAGTATTAGTGTATTGAGTTTGCTCCTAGGCTTAACTTCCTGGCAAGGACTAGTCGATACACCTCCTTCGCTTGCACCAACGTTCTTAAAATTAGATTTTTCTGGTATAGGTAACGTTGAAGCATTAAAGGCTACTTTCACTTTTTTCTTAATTGCTATTTTTGACGCAACAGGCACTTTAATTGGTTTGCTCAATCCAACTGTCTTCAAGCAACAAAAAGATTTCCCACAGCG
>DAIAOV010000209.1 GCA_027437055.1 Legionella sp.
ACGATAATTCAACCCATAATAGTCAAACCGAGGCAAATGATAATGTCCCAAACGAGTTGAAAAATCCTTCCAATTCCTAAGAGAGGGCTGTGTCCAAGCTACCTCGGCTAATGCCATAAATTTCGGAAAAATCATCTCATCAAAATGATCACTGTCGATGTATTCTGTCCATATTCCACCTTCTACTCCTTTGATGTTTTTTATAAGTTCCAACGATACTCCTTTGGGAATTGGGCTGTACGAATAGACTCGAAAGGTATCAACATAGCCTCCCCAATATTCACCTCGCTCTTTAGGATCAAAGGTAAATTCCCCCTTTTTCAAACTCATTTGAGCTGGTTGAGGAACAATCAATGACGCGTTGGATGATCGTTTTGTGTATGTTTCTGAAAGTTCTACTTACACTTTATCTCTAATCGATACAGAAATAGATCGGATCGTTTCCCATGTGGAAGTGGGCAAAATCCCTCAAGGATTAGCCATCACTCAGTCAGGTAATCTTCTTATTGCGGGTATTCTTGGAACAGACTCTATTGTCTATGTTGATACAAAGCAAAACGATGTGACTGTTAAATTTCTACTAGGAAAAGTAACCAATGTTGTATTAAGTTCTGATAATAAAATTATCTATGCCGGATTAAGTAGTCCAGAACAATTTGCTATTGCGGTAATTGCTGTCAACACTCATACCGTACTTCAAATGATTCCACTTCAAAGTGCCCCTAAAAACCTTGCTTTAACTCCTGATGGGCAATTTCTTTATTTTACTTCAGAAGAAGGCCCTATTCACATTCTAAATACAAAAACAAACTCACTGCTGCCCCAAACCATATCAGTACCTTCCCCATCCCATGGAATCGCTGTAACACATGATGGACAATGGGGATTAACAACCAGTCTGAATGAGAGAACTGTAAGCCTTTTTGATACCAAATCAAATACGGTACAATATACGATTCCTGTAGGAAAACAGTCCTACGGAATTGCTAT
This sequence comes from Legionella sp., assembly GCA_027437055.1. Lineage (GTDB taxonomy): Bacteria > Pseudomonadota > Gammaproteobacteria > Legionellales > Legionellaceae > Legionella. The sequence continues at coordinate 991 of DAIAOV010000209.1, forward strand.
TAGTAAAGACAATCGATTTGCTTATGTAAGTAATGAAACTTAAAATACCATTTCTGTCATCGATTTAAAAAAGAAAAAAGTAATTGCTACCATCTCTGTAGGTCACGCCCCTCATTCTATTCTGTTTGTAGGAGCGTAGCACTGTAAATTTAAAATCCCCCAAACTAATATTAAACATATCAAATGGAGCTATTTGAGGGCACAGTTATTGAGATTTCCCTCTTAGATCAATATCCCAAATATCAATAACTACATCGTTTTCTACTATATAGAATTTATCAAATAGATTAATTGTTGGATCACAATGAGGAACGATAAGTTCTAAGACATCTCCATTAATTGGTAGAGATGCGTTACTTAACGCAGTAATTTTCCCATGCTCATCGCCAAATCCGCCCCAGTCGTATTCCAAACCTTTATGGCTAATAATTACGGGATGGTGGTTTTTATCAACATAAATGGATTTTGTTCCTACATCAACCGTCACATGTTCTTTTCTATTAGAACTAATAACCGTTGTAAGAAGTGTCATTGCGGGTTTGAATGTATGAAAGCAGTGACTATCTTCTTTTGAGCCAATGACAGAATACTCTACATCCATAACGGTGTATGAGCCAGGCTGTATTTCTGTCACACCAGCTTCGACATCGATATCATAGGTTCCTGTTCCTGTACCCGTTATTATGGAACAATTTAAACCATGATTTCTGAAGCTTTGTGCTATATCGCTGGCATTTCTCATTATATTTAAAGATAAAGTTTTTCTTTCTTCATAGGATGAGACATGTTGAAGATTTCCGGCATAACACTGAATTCCAACGAGATTTAACGAGTGATATTCACTTATTTTTAAAGCAAATTTAAGCGCCAAATCTGGTCTGACTCCTGTTCTACCAATTCCGGGATCAATATCAACTAATACATTAATCTTAGAGGCGCATGCATTAGCGGCCTCATTTAAATCATTCAAATTTTTTTCATTATCAACGACAATAATTGTATCAGGGGCTTGTTGTATGCAAGCAATTAATCTTTTGATTTTTTCTCTAGTGACTATGGGGGATGTAATTAAAATATTCCTAATCCCTTTATTAATAAGCCCTTCTGCTTCAGAAAGCTTAGCTGCGCTAACTCCTATTGCACCATACTCCATTTGCAACTTTGCTAATTCAGTACATTTATGAGTTTTGACATGAGGACGTATATTGATATTATTTTTAATACCGTGAGCACGCATCAATTCTAAATTAGATATTAACTTATGTTTATCTAGTACCAGACAAGGTGTATCGAGCTGCGATTTTTTTATAGTGAAATTATCCATATGATTTTTAGTCTAAATATCCGTGAGGTGAAAAATATCAAAAAATTACTTATATGGAAATGCTTAGCATTAATGAACCTCTATAGCGTACAGAGCATAATTCTTATATTTCTTGATAAAATAATATGATTAACTTAAAGTGACGTGGTCAACCAAATTGTTACACCCCAGTTAAGCAACTTTCATTAAAAAATCGCTCTGCTTTTCAAATTGA
>DAIAOV010000020.1 GCA_027437055.1 Legionella sp.
GAGTCGACATCGCTGAAAAAATGCTGACTCACGCTAAAGAAAAAGGAATATATGATGTTTTAGTTCAAGCAGAACTTACCGAATTTTTTAAACAAAATACAGAACACTTTGATCTCGTAGTCGCGGCTGATGTACTCCCTTATTTTAGCGATCTTGGCGATTTATTTACCTCTGTTTACCAACACATGAATAATGAAGGATATTTTATCTTTACTACCGAGATCAGCAAGAAATCTCCTTGGTTTCTTGAATCAAGCGCTCGTTTCAGCCATCACCCTGACTACATCAGCGATTTGGCAGAGCAAAACCAATTCCAAATCGTCCTACAGGAAAAGATACCCGCCCGCCTCCAAAACAATCAACCGTTAGAGGCTATGGTCTATGTATTGAAAAAATTCGTACCTGATCAAGCAATGGCATAAACAGTTACAAAAATTCATTTTCCCTAACGAGGTCAAATACCCTTTCAAAAATGATCTATAATTAACCATATCGATTAATTTATGGTATCACTATGGAAGAAAAATCCGAACAGAATCACCAAGCCAAGCTATTTAAAAGAATAGAAAATATTATCAAATTCATTGATAAAACTAAGAAAGAACAGAAAAAAGCCTCCTCTTTGACTGATAATTTAGATGTAGTGAGAGAAATTCTTATAAGCAGCCAGATAGAGGGCAATAAAATAAATATTGCAAAACTTCATGAAGCAATACACTTCATCGAAACAATCTCTGTGGGAAAAAAACAATTTTTTTGGGAGAAAAATGCAAGCACTTTAGCCGAGGTATTTGTTCAAAAAAATGAAGCAATTCTTTCTACCTCAGAAAGATCACAACCTTCTCCAACTTCAGTTAATAGAAGTCAACTGCCTAGAAAATATCATGACATTTTTGGCCAAATTCATGGCACTCTATATGATTTAGCTCAAGAGCATATGAAACTTCAACCGTATGGTCTTACTCAAAATAAACAACAAAAAGGATTAAAACCAGCCTGGGAAATTTCTAACCCTAAGGAAGACGATGAAGTAATGAATCAAGAAATAGGTAATTGGCAAGCAGGACAAATGAAATTAAGAGAAGCTACTGACAAAGCAACCCGCGATTATCTAAGAAATGTCTCTGTTCGTGGCATGTATGCCAATACAGAGGAAGATATTGAACATTTATTGCAATATCTGGTGGATTGCTCTAAATATAAAAACAACAATGATAAAGACATTCTACGGCAATGGCTTGCCCATAATGGTCATCAAGGTAATAAAGATTTTATTAATTTTTTAGCTCATGCGGGTGGTATTATTTCTAAAGAGGGGGTAGTGCTTGGCGTATCACAAACTGATGAACTCAATTGGACCATCGAGAATGGTGACATTGTAATGAACATTGACATCAGTGTACATTCATTGATAATGAATGACCGCATTTATGCTAATGACAAGAATGGACACATGGTTGTAACAGACTCACCTGAAAACATAAAGAAGACTGGAGCTCCTTTACTTCGTTTTCAAAGCCAAGTAAAATTGCATATCAATAATGATCAGGTAGTCGAGCCTCAAGTTACCCGACTGATTGTCACTAGTTATACTAGTGATCTTCAACCATCAGATAAGTTAGTATCACAGAATTCGGCTATAAGTTTACGTACTCTATAATGACCTATTCTTTTTTTGACTCCATGCCCGACGAGGTTATTTTATATTGCTTAAAATACCTCAATGAACAATCATTAGCCAGATTCAGTTTAACTTGTTGTAGAATGAGTATAATAGCTCAAGATAACCAGCTTTGGCTAAATCATTGCTTTCTGAATCCTCAAACTAGTGCACTCATTAATTCGCTTGATATACAAGAGGAATTAACATCGTGCTCCATCAACCCCTATGATTTTTTTCGTCATGTATTAAACAAAAACAGCGTAGCTCTTCAAGCATTACTGGCCTCAGAATCCCCTAGACAGTTTTCCTTATGGTTTGCATCTTATGAGCAATTACACTCCCCTCGCCTATTTTCCAAACCACTTCCTGCTTCTCCCCATAATTTATTTTTAACCCAGGAAATCGGCAAGAAAAAAACTCTAAACCGAAATAAAGTCAAAGACTGGGTTATGGTTGATGTCACTGATGATGGAACAATGCTGAAGCAGTTACTGGAACAGCATCAGATATCATATACTGAATCATTCACTACCAAAGCAATAAGTTCTTATACATCAGGGTGATATACCTCTATCAAAAAATGATGGCCACGGTCAATATTAGCGATGTACGTTTTTCTTTCTTTGCTGTGATAACGAGGACAGAACGAAATCACGGAATAAGCAGGCAGCAGTAAACGCTATTCCCACTTTTAGCACGTCGAAACACACATCGTAATCGTAGGTCGGGCCAAGGGCCCGACCTACGATAAAGGATTAATGACAAGTACAAGTAGCAGATTGACTGCCGTCTTTACACATTTGATAGCCTGTAGATTTATTGCATTGAGCTACGCCACCATGACGTGAGCAGCAGCCCTTAGCACTGGTGCCACTACTCGCCGGTGTGGTTGTACTTTTATTCTTAGTAGTACTGGCTGGAGTATTAGTATTATTTGTATTTGATTTGCCACTACTCCACCAGTGTTTTTTAGGTTTGGTTGTAGTAGTTGTGGTGGTTGCAGGATTCTTCTTGGTAGAAGTTGCAGGCACCTGTTTGGTAGTGGTTTTTTTTGTAGCAGTTGGTTTAGTAGTTTTTTCTTTTTTACACTTACATGTCGGAGAAGCAGTACCGTCTTTGCACATCTGGTACCCTGTCGATTTGTTACAAGAGGCAACCCCACCATGTCCCGCACAACACGCCGCATAAGCACCTGCCAAAGGACTACTCAATAAAAAAAGTGCTATAAGAAATTGCTTGGTGCATCCCCATTTAGAAGTCATATTAGTATTTTTCATTTGGAGCTCCATATCCATAGTTGACATTATCTATTATAGACCATGTTAAAAACTCCAGTATAAATAATAGACTTTCTTCAAAATTCGCTATAGTAAGCAACGTGTAAGAAAAAATAACGCAGAACCGGAATGTGCATGAAAGCCGATATCCATTTGATATTATAAAGACTGATGGATGCCGACTTTCGTCGGCAATTCGAAAATAGGTTCATTTACCTATTTCATACCTAAAAATCCTTTTATTTTAGTAAACAATCCCACCGCGTTTGTTTCTAGCTCTTGAAGATTTCCTAAGCCAAGCTCATTAAGGTTCTCTACTTTTTGAATCCAACCTAATTCTTCTTCATTAAGCTCCACCCCAATTTTATTTAATGCTTGTTGAGGATTTTCCTTTAATTCGTTGAGGAAATTAGGATCATTCTTGATATTTTCAATTACAGCCATAATTTTAGGGCTTTCACTTGTTATAGTATTAAGATCCATTCTGATTACTCCTTCTCTTATATTTCCTATAAATACACATTTCCCTTGTCATCAATCAATTGTCTCAACAACGTAGGTCAATCCCCTTGGGCCAGCCTACGTTATTGATCCTATTAGACATGAAGTAACACTACATTTAAATATAGCACATTAATTAATCACAATATCTTAATTAAGATCACTTGTATGGGTGGTAATATTAGTATGGATAGATCCCCGCCCTTTCAATTAACCTTAAAGTTTACTTGACACGCAACAATGCCTACGTACCGCGGCACGTTGGGCTTAGCAGATGTCAAGTAAAGTTTAAAGTTAATTGAAAGTCCCCGCCTGCGCGAGGATAACAAACAAAACGAGTCTCCCCCTCAGGCCAAAGGCCCGACAAATGCCGTTAAAAAGGAAGAACTAATTGCTTATTTACCAGGTGTATTTGCTTTTTAAACAAATGTTGAATTTGTTTCAAATGATCGTTATCTGTAGCCTCAAACCGAGCCACAAGGCAAGGAGTAGTATTGGAAGCCCGTAATAATCCCCAACCATTGGCAAATTCAACTCGTAAACCATCAATTGGAATAATGCGTGCATCTGAAAACTGAGCTTCTTCGCTAAAACGCTTCATGAAGGTGAATTTCTCTTCTTCTGCTATAGCAATTTTTAGTTCAGGAGTATTAATACTGTTGGGTATGGTTTCAAACTGCTCGCTAACACTAAGTGAGGAAGAACTAATAATCTCTAATAAACGACATGCACTATATAACGCATCATCAAAGCCATACCAACGATCTTTAAAAAATAAATGCCCACTCATTTCGCCAGCTAAAGCAGCATTCTCCGTTTTCATCACTGATTTGACTATAGAATGTCCTGTCGGACACATTTTGGCAACGCCACCAGCCGCAGTAATAACCTTCTCCAAATGACTAGAGCATTTGACATCAAATACTATAGTAGCCCCAGGAAGACGACTTAAAACCTCTCGAGCATACAACATCATCAATCGATCAGGCCAAATCATCTCGTCCTTATTAGTAATTAACCCCAATCTATCAGCATCACCATCAAAAGCCAAGCCTATATCGGCTTGATGCTTCTTTGTTGCCTCTTTTAAATCAGTTAAATTAGCTTCAACGGTGGGATCAGGATGATGATTAGGAAAACGTCCATCAACATCACAATATAATGGAATAACCTCACAACCTAATGATGAAATGACTTGTGGTATTACTGGACCAGCTATTCCATTGCCACAATCAACGACTACTTTTAATGGGCGCTTTAACTTAATATCACTAAGAATGCGTTGTTTATAATTAGGTATTATATCTAAATAAGTATCTTTACCTTGACCAAAAACACGTGCTCCTTCAGCCACAAAATCATAAAGAATATCGATGTCATCCTGGACTAAGGTCTTACCCGCCAAAACCATTTTTATTCCATTATAATCTGCTGGATTATGGCTGCCAGTAATCATTAAACCACTATCTATACCTGGTTGTGTATACGTTGCATAGTACATAACAGGAGTAGCGACAGCACCAAGATCGATCACATCAATACCACTATCCATTAATCCTTTTTTTAAGGCTAAACTTAAAGAAAGGCTAGTTAAACGGCCATCTCTGGCTACAAAAACTTGATTACGTTCTAATTTTTGTAAATAACAAGCCAAAGCCAAACCCAAGCTATAAAATGAGTGCTCGTCTAGCTCCTGGCCTATTCGTCCACGAATATCATAAGCTCTAAACACAGAGCGATTAATTTGTTTTTGCTCATAAATCATTTAGTGTCTCCCTGAGCTACCAAATCCACCCTCTCCCCTAGAACTCTCTGAAAAGGAATCGACTATCTCGAATGAGGCTTGCACAACAGGAACAAAAACTAATTGAGCAATCCGCTCACCTGGATTTACTGTAAAATGCTCCTGACCTCTATTCCAACAAGAAATTTTTAGTTCGCCTTGATAATCAGAATCAATAAGACCGACAAGATTACCTAAAACAATACCATGTTTATGACCTAAACCAGAACGAGGCAAAATGACCGCCGCTAAATTAGGATCAGCAATGTAAATGGAAAGCCCTGTAGGCAATAGCACCGTTTCTTGAGGACCTATTTGCATGGTTTCATCAATGCATACACGCAAATCTAATCCAGCCGAACCTCCTGTAGCATAAGTAGGGAGAGGAATAGTATCTCCGATTCTTGGATCCAGAATTTTTAATTGAATAGCCTTTAACATAATTAATTCCTGATGAATTTAATGCGCCTCATTTTGCAGAGTTGCTGCAAGGATTGCAATAATTTGTCCTGCCAGACGTGTTTTATGGGTTAAGGGCAATTCGATTTGCTTATTTTTTGTAATCACAATGACCTGATTAACGTCACTTTCGAAACCAATTCCCTTACCGACCTGGTTTGCTATTATCATGTCCAATTTTTTATGGTGCAATTTTTCTTTAGCATAAGCCACTACATCATTGGTTTCAGCAGCAAATCCTACGACAAAAGAAGCATGGCCGCTTGCAGCCACCGTACTTAGAATATCCACATTTCTTTCGAGCTCTAAGGTTAAGGACGCATGATCTTTTTTCTTCACCTTTTCTGTAGCAGGGGATTTAACCTTGTAATCAGCAACGGCAGCGGCACCTATAAATATAGAACTTTTTTGCATGTGTTTCACTACTGCATCGAGCATGGATTGTGCCGAATCAACCTTAATGAGCTCAATTCCAGGAGAAACGCTTATCATAGAGGGACCACTAATGAGTGTTACTTGAGCCCCAGCCATAGCAGCAGCCTCAGCCAAGGCATAACCCATTTTCCCTGAGCTGTAATTAGTTAAGTAACGAACAGGATCTATGGGTTCACGAGTAGGCCCAGCAGTAATGACTACTTTTTTACCAGAAAAAAGCTGATAAACATCATGTAACCGTAATGCCGTCACGATTTGCTCTGCTTCACTAACCCGCCCAACCCCTTCTTCACCACAAGCTTGAGAGCCCTCCTCAGGACCAACAAACACGATACCTCGTTCTCGCAACAGCGAGCAGTTTGCCTTGGTTGCTGGATGAGCCCACATACTTCTATTCATAGCAGGACAAACAAATACAGGGATTTCTGCCACCAAATACAAAGTAGACAGCAAATCATCCGCTATACCTTGAGCCATTTTAGCCAAAAAATTAGCCGAAGCTGGTGCAATAAGTAAATAATCTGCCCAACGAGCTAGCTCAATATGCCCCATAGCCCGTTCAGCCTGTGTATCAAATAAATCAGTACGCACTTCATTACCTGATAATGCTTGCATTAATAAAGGACTAATAAATTGCTGTGCTGACTTGGTCATAACCACTCGAACGTCAGCCCCAAGACGAGTTAATTCCCTCACCAAATAAGCAGACTTATAAGCAGCAACACCACCACAAACACCAAGAAGGATTTTTTTATTAATAAAATCTTGCATGACTAACCATTTTTTATAAGAATAGCGTCGATCAAAGCATAAACTTCGCAATAAAGGAATATAAGGAATACAAAATGACGGTTGTCCAATCAACTCGGCAGTTAGACCTGCGTGAGAAATTACTTACTCATGGTGCTAAAAGTCTGTCTGATACAGAGTTATTAGCAATATTTATCAGCTCTGGTAGCAGTAAAAAATCATGCGTGCAATTGGCAGCGGAACTCATCAAATATTTGGGTGATTTGCGAGCAGTATTGAATGCAGATCATCAAAGCTTCAAAAAAATACATGGCTTAGGCGATGTACGCTATGTACAACTTCAAGCAGTAAAAGAGATGTGCCGACGTAGTGATTTCATCCACTTACAGAAAGAACCCCAAATAACCAACAGCAAACAGACCTATGCCTATTTAAAAAAAAGAATGCGTGATTATAAAAATGAAACCTTTGCTGCTTTATTTCTGGATAACCAACAACGTGTTATTGCCTATGAAGAATTATTTTCTGGCACAATTAATTCAGCGACTGTTCATCCTAGACCTATAATTGAACGAGTTCTCCAACTTAATGCCGCTGCTTTAATCCTTGCTCATAATCATCCTTCTGGAGTTTCTGACGCCAGTCAGCAGGATTTAGCCGTCACAGAGCGTCTCAAAGAAGCACTAGAGTTAGTCGATGTGCGTTTACTTGACCATCTTATTATTGGTGATAATGAAGTGTATTCCATTATTGCTGAGAGTAAATCAGAATGTCATTAGGGATAGAGAACATGCACCAATTATTTTTCACCACCTTTATCCGCAATCGCGTTATTCAACTTAGCCTTGCTCTAGGTATATTTTTTGATTTTAGTCTATTGCAATCAATAAAACATATCCTTGTTTTGTTTGGCCTTCCCTACCTAACTTCTATTATTATGACGTATCACTTTAAACCCGAAAAAAATAAATTGAAAGCACGTGTTAGCGAGCAATACAGAGGTAAGTAAATTTCTTGTATAATCAGTAGCATAAAAATCTTTCTTTTTATGCAAAAAAGAGATTAAATGAATTGAGCTATAGGTAATAAGAGTTGTTGCATATGGTGTTTCTTAAAAAATTGGAAAAGACTTTATGAGCTTATCTTTTTCTATGGGTATCAGTCAAAGCTGGGGCGCACTCTCTGTAATGCAGTCGCCTGGCTTTTATTGGATTAATACAGACAACGCAACAGATGCCGAACAATTTTGTAAACAAATAATTGTCGCCCTACCAAAAAATGCCAGCGCGGCTCTAATATGCCAAAATGAAGTACCTCACTCTGTCTTAACTGATTTCACTACTCTATCTATAGAAAAATTACCCTTATTTACAGTGCCAGAGAAAAAAGCAGCGATTTTACATCTTACTACTGATTTAATACGTGCGCTAAAGACCAAACAACAATTGTTTATTCTTTTAGCCAACTCCAATCTCTGGCAATTATGCACAACATCTGAAATTCATATGTGGGTACGAAAAACCAGTAAATGGCTCAATACAGAACAGAGCACCTTATTAATTCTTAACCATGGGCCAGGCAGTAATCAATTATATAATCATTTATTTTCTCAACATCGATTTTTGGATGGGTTATCCAAATTACAATGGCAAGAAAACGCGTTACAATACAGCATTTCCTGGTGGGCAACGGAAACAGGTTTCACAGCAAATCAAATCCTTTACATGGATAAAGATCAAAATGATTGGCATATCCAACCGAATAATCAGCAAAAAACCATTTTGTCGCAAAACGATGAATTTCTTTATTTAGCAGATAAGGCAATTCTTGAAGGAGTGTTGCCTCCATCTGAAAATTGGCAGCTACTAGATAATAATGAATTATTAGTACAGCAGGCAAAACAATTACAGGCTGCCACTATCATTTTTTCATTATCAGACAGTAACCGGATGAATGAACTGGCCAAACAAGTTCATTACCTACGTTGCCAATGTGATGATGCATTGAAAATAGCCATACGAGAAATGAGTCATAATATACGCTATAACGATGAACGTTTATTATTGGCCTGTGGCGCTAATTTGACAGTCCCTCAAACGGTCTCCCTCCCCAAATTTCTGATTATGCTGGAAAGTATACAAGGACAGCGATTTAATCGTTTTGTACCTCAAAATTTTGATGCTTTGCTCGGTGCCATGCGCCCTATAGGGCAAAAAGGCTATCTACCCGTAAAACAATTTACGCAAGTAGTAATGTCACGAATGAACAATACAATCCTCCCAGAAAATAGCAAAGGCCTGTTAGTTGCTTTAGTACCGGAAGAAAATGTAGAAACAGAACAAGCATTATCTTTATGTGATTTAAAGCGCTCAGGAGATATAGTCACTATCACTACAAATCGATTATTTCTATTTCTTTCAACATGTGCCGTCAGCGATCTTGATACAGCGCTCAACTTTATTTTCCAACAACCCGTGAATGTGATATTTTCTAATCATGTTGCCTGGGATCTCGATAGACAAATTATTGCTGAAATCAAACAGCTTGAATTATATTGTAAGACTATAGAAGATAAGGGAGAAATAGTGTCCGAGCAAGAAGTAACAAAACCGGTGCAAACTCCTCCAATAACAGTAGCCAGACGAGTTCCTGAACCTATCTCTCTGACTACTAATAGGAATAAAAGGAACTAAACTATGGATAAAGTGGGTGCTTACTATGGAACTGACTGATGTGATTCAAATCATCTCACTATCAGGAGTGCTCTTTTTTTTCCTTGGATGGACAAGTAAGTCCCTTGTACGAAAATGGTTTAGAACCTTACAAAAAATATTCTTAAAACCCCGGTATTTAAAAGCTGCTGGCTTTCTAACCAATACCAATCACGTTGCTCAAACTAAGAAAAAAGAATGATTAATACAGAACAAATCTCTCAAGAAACTCCATCTTTGTGGCGAAATTGGCGTGGTTTAGGCGCATGGAATTATTATTTCCTATTAAAATTCGCTCTTTTATGGTACGGATATTTGAATTTCCATCCCTTCCTTAATCTAGTCTTCCTCTCTTTTTTATTGTTTCCACTACCTTCAATGTTTTTACATCGTTGCCGCAATTGGATAGCGCTGCCTATTGGCCTTGCTTTATTTTACCATGACACCTGGCTACCCAATATCTATAGCATCATGAGCCAGGGATCTAATATTTTTAAATTCAGTCCTGATTATATACTCGAACTCGTAAACCGTTTTATTAACTGGAACATGATAGGAGCCGCATTTGTCTTATTGGTCGCTTATCTTTTTTTATCTCAATGGATTCGCCTTTCTGTATTCACCATAGCTATAATCTGTTGGCTCAATATATTAACTATTCAGGGGCCTGCTATTTCTTTACTTCCGATAACCAATAAAACAACAGAACCTCTAAATCAAACGACAGGTCAAACGGCAACCGTTTCTAGTCATGTATCTTCTGCACCATCAACAACTAATATGCCGCCAACCAATGAAAATCTGAATGCCTATTTGAATCAATTTTATAATACAGAGAAAAAACGAAAAACAACATTCCCTGAGAAATTAGCGTCTGATGCTCAACCTTTTGATCTCTTAATTATCCATATTTGTTCCTTAGCATGGGCTGATCTAGATGCCGTGCATTTAAGAAATCATCCCCTATGGAGTCAATTTGACATACTTTTTAATCAATTTAATTCAGCAGCATCCTATAGTGGTCCCGCTGGAATTCGACTACTACGAGCTAGTTGTGGACAGACATCGCACTCTGCACTTTATGCTCCTACAGATCAAGATTGTTATCTATTAGATAACCTAGCTAAGCTTGGTTTTACTACAGAAGCGATGCTGGATCACAACGGTTTGTTTGGTAATTTCCTTAAGGAATTACAAGAGGATGGAGGCATAGCTAAAGTGCCATTAATGTCTCACGTCGGTATTAATCAATCGATGATAGAATTTGATGGTAGCCCCCTGTTCAACAACGATGAGCTACTAAATAAATGGCTTAAAAATAGGCCCGTAAATAATAGCAAAGCAACCGCCACATACTATAACATTATCACATTACATGACGGCAATCGTTCTATAGACAACAGCAAAGAGATACCTTACGAAGTAAGAGCTAAAAAATTGTTTGATCAGTTAGTTGATTTTTTTTCCATATTAGAGAAATCAGGTCGCAAAGTAGTGGTTGTTGTCATCCCTGAGCATGGCGCTAATCTTACCGGCGATAAGTTACAAATGCCCGGGTTACGCGACATCCCAAGCCCAGCCATTACCCATATCCCTGTTGGCGTCAAATTGATTGGTACTAAAGCACAAAATAAAGGCGAGACCGTGCAAATCAATAATCCAAGCAGTTATCTCGCTTTCTCTGAATTGATATCACGTCTGGTAGATGGAAAGTTATTTACTTCACCGCAGCTGGATTTAAAAGCACTAACTAATAAATTGCCAGAAACAGCGGCAATTTCTGAAAATGAAGGAGTTATAGTCCTAGAGTATCAGGATAAGCCTTATGTGCTCCTCAAAGGAGATACGAATTGGGCTCCCTATCCTCAATCGTAAAGCAACCAAGCTACAAATAAGTAACACAGGGTTAATCCCTTAAGTTATTGAGTGAACAGTTATCAGTCATCACTTAGCTAAAATTCGCATAAGGAGCCAGAGGTCTTATTGGCATATCGAGATCCCCCATCCAACCGTCAAGAGAATAACGAAGATAAAAAGATATATGGCTTGGAGTATAATCTCTAGTACGCTGGATATTAACCACACCACCACAAGTCCAATGAGGGCCAAGGCGACGCTCCACTAAAGCCAATAATGTATATCCCCACCCAGTATTCGGCCCACCTGTAACAATAGAATTTTGTGCAAGAGTAACTGGTGGATATAAATAGGGCAAAGGATAAAGCCAGCTATTCTGATTATTCGCCGTAGACCAGGAAATTGAGCCACCAAATTCATAAGACCAATTGGCTATTCTTTGTCTAAGGTCAACAGGAAGAGAAAACGAAACATAACTCTGTGGACTATAATACCCCCCCTGCCCTAAGGTAAAACCACTCAGATCCTTTTGATAATGCCAAAGCATATTATTAATACCAATAGACATTCGAGTATTATCTTCATTAATCAGTTTATAATAATATCCTTCCATCAATCGAACTCGGTAGTTGTTAGCTACATTTTTACCAGTTAATTGATCTGCGTCCATAAAACCCCATAAGCCAAAAGAGCCACCTCTATCATAACTTAAAGACAAATTAGGACCAGTAGCAACAACACCACCCCATATAATTCCAGTATTAGGATCTCGAGTTCCTGCTAGGGACAATAATGAATTGGACATAGGACGGCGAGACGCGGCTAAAGTCCAACCCACATGATTGAAATTTCCAGAATAAGCAATCCCGCCAACCGTATTAACAACATTAAATCCTAATGGAGTTTCGCCAATATCTACAGCCCATCTATCATTAAACCAACCAAAGGAACCACCAAATCCTCTAGCTCTTTGCGCTATACCAGTGGTGCAACCATTGATCCCGCAGGTACCAAAATTATTAAAATAGACACCACCATTAGTGGCAAAATTACCAGCACTTACATAGACTATATCACCTCGTGCATAGGCGCGCCCATCATATAAAGGCATATCCGCCTGGACTATATCATCTTTGACGATTAACTCCGAAGTTCCGCCGGTTCCGCTCAAAGTCCAGTTATCATGTTCCGCGGTGATCCGCACCTCCTGTCGACGATAAAGCTGGGCTGCATCAGAACGAATCCCCCGCTTCAACCAATCATCATCCTTGTGATTACGCATTAAAAAAGTATAAGTATCATTATCTCTTGGATAAATCGAAGTAATTTTACTTTGAACCATGGCATCTGCATAATCGCTTCTAGCCATTTGATACTGATGTAATTTTTGCTCCAAGTTTGCTGCATCGCGAAAGATTAATGAAGGCATCATACCTGGAGGAGCTACACGTGCTTGAGGCTTAATTCGTTGAAAAATTGTATAGGCGTTATTTAAGTCACCCACAGCAATCCAGGCATTAGCGACTCGCCGTTGCATATTCATGTCTAATGTTGCTTCAGTGGGTTGTTCTATTCGCAGCAGACGATGAGCTTCCTTAAGTTGACCTCCGGCAACTAAAGCCTCTATTTCTCCTAGAAGTGCATCAGCATTTTGGGGTTCTGCCGCCCTTACTTTACGGTAATAAGTCAAAGCTTCGTTAACTTTACCATCCTCTAGCGCCCAATCAGCTAATTTTAATGTGATCATAGTCATTTGGGGTTGTTTTAATAAATACGCAGTAGCCCCAGCCTTATTACCTCGGTCTCTCATTTTTTCGGCGTAATCTATAGCCATTCGCGCATGCTTCCATGCTAATTCTTTTTCTATACGCTGTACCAAATTCTGGGTATCTTTATCCCAAAGTTTCCTTGGGATTTTATTCAAATAATTTATTGCCTTTTCATCCTGTTTAATTGAGGATAAAAAAAGCGCATAAATATAAATTATCTTAGGATTATTGTTTTGTTTTGCCACTAATGTTGCTAATAAATCGTTCGCTTTTCCATCTTGTTTCAATTCATGTAATACTTGGGCGAGATGATAAGCCAACCAAGGCGAGTCAGGAGTTAATTGGCTTGCCTCCCTATATTTTTGTAATGCCTCAAACCACTGCTTACGAGCAACAAAATGCTCAGCCTGTTGCTGCAAAACATCACTTTGTAACTCTCGTCTTATATCTTTAAATTTAAACTGTTTACTCAGTGGTAAGCTGTCTAAATAATTTAACGCTTTTTGCGGTGATTGCTTTCTATAAATCCCTATCAACCCATACACGGCAATACTACCACTAGGATAGAGGCGCTCTGCCTTTTTATACTCCTGCTCTGCGGTTACATAATCCTTGCGGGCATAGGCTACATTTCCTAAACCAATTACCGCAAAGTCATTGGTACTATCATACTGAATCGCCAACTGATATTTTTGCTGAGCTAAAGCAAGATTACCTGCTTTGAAGGCCTTATTTCCTTCTGTATTGAGTAATTGAGACAACGTCGACTGAAGTGATTTAACCCAATTGATATTACTTGCATTATTACTTTGAATAATATTATTTTCTTGCAGATACAGATATAAATCTTGCAAATGTTTCACCCCCTCATCCTCATATTCAGGTATTCTTGCCACTGTAGACCAATATTCAACAGCAAGAGCAGGAGTAGGTGGATCTTCATGAAAAAGCTCATCGTAGAGTTTTTTTGCTTCAGCTAATTTTCCGGCAACAGTAAATAGTCTGGCTTGTTGCAATTTTTGCTCTGTCCCAGGTTGTGATAGAGAAACATTGATTTGCGCCTGCTTATAAACCTCAGAGTCAGGAGCAAGTTGCCTTAACTTTTCCAACAATTGTTCCGCTAAAATCCGATTACCTTTTCTTAAGGCCAGTCTCAGACGGGCAGCAATCACATCAGGATCATCAGGTGCTATCAGATCTAAGCGATAAAGTGCCTGCTCTACTAAATCATCTCTATAACTGACTTCCCCCGCCAGTACCTGTTGCAATAAAAATTGTTTTGGAGTGACATTATCCGCTGCCTGCACTTGAGAAATACATGCGGCACCGAACAAAACTAAGCTGAGTTTTCTGAGCTTAAATTTGACATTCCGGATAGATTTTTTCAATTAGATTATCCAATTATTTGTTTCGATAGCTCAACTCCTGGTTGATCAAATGCATTAATATTCCATATCACACTTTGTGTAAAAACTTTATGCTCGTATAAAGCCATTAAAGAGCCAAGCGTTTTAGGAGACCAATCCAATAAAGATACATGATTCGTAGGCGTTTTGCATGATTTAACTTGATGAAAATTATTAATATTCACTCCATTGCTTAACACTTTTTGGTGGGCATCTCGTATTTGATTAACCATGCCATTTTCTAAAGCATCTACACTAATCAAATCGGCCGCAACTCTATGTGTTCCTTGGCATAATAACTGAAAATAGCTATGCTGCACTTGATGCGCAAGCCCCCCCCAAACAATGGGTGCTGTAGAATAATTAACTATTCGCCCATCTTTGTCTATTGATTTCCCATTGCTTTCCATATCCAATTGTTGCATATAAGGAATAAAATGCTGTAGATCATAAGAATAAAGCAACATCAGAAGGTTATGAATTTTTAAGAAATTAATATTCCAAATGCCAAGTAACCCTAAAAGGACGGGTAAGTTGTGGGAGAATTCAGTATTCTGAAAATGCTTATCCATCTCTCGAGCCCCGGCAAGCATTTCAGAGAAATGCTCGAATCCAATGGCAATACAAGTAATGAGATTAATAGCGGAGCATGTAGAATAACGCCCTCCAACCCAATTCCAGATAGGGAGCACATTATTTATTCCCAATTGTTTCGCCTTTTTTACATTAGCAGTAACAGCAATAATATGCTTATCAATCTGTTGGGGTTGGCCTATCCACAAAATCGCCTTATCCATATTACATAAGGTTTCTTTTGTAGTAAATGATTTCGAGGCAATAATAAAAAGTGTGGTTTCAGGGGTCAATTGGCTTAATGCACGTTGAAACTCATGGGGGTCAATACCAGATATAAAATGAAATTTTAATTTATCTGTTGCAAAGTCAATTAAAGACCTGGTACAAAATTTCGGTCCTAAAAAAGAACCTCCAATACCTACATTAACAATATCAGTAATGGGTTTTCCTGAATAACCTAACCACGCCCCATTTCTTATTTGAGTAGAGATATCCCGCATTTGCTCACGAACATGTAAAATATCAGGAATGATATTGTGGCCATTCACTATGATTTGTTCATCGCCAGAAGTTCTGAGTGCGGTATGTAACGCTGGTTTATGTTCAGAAGTATTAATAGGATGACCAGACATCAACTGATTTATTTTTTCCTGCAAACCACACTCATCTGCAAGAGAAAAGAGCAAATGCAATATTTCGTCATCTATAAATTGTTCGCTATAATCAATTGCAATAGTTGATGCCGTAGCACAATATTTTTTTCCTCTTAGATGTTTATTAGAGTTTAAGCGCAAATGATATTCATCACACTGTGATTGTTTATAGCACTCTAACTGTTTCCATGAGTCGATTTGTGTTAATTCTAGCATAAAATATTACCGTTCAGATTGTTGCCTCTCTAAAGTATCTAGCAACCATTTAGAAAAACGCTCCCCTTCTACAGGGTCAACTCTGCCTAAATCTACATTCGCCTTCAAAAAACCTAATATACTTCCACAATCATAACGCGTACCTTCATAGTGATAAGCTAAAACAGGTTCTTTCTTCAATAAATTTTTAATTGCATCTGTTAATTGAATCTCATCGCCATCAACATGAGGTAATGCCCTAATTTCATCAAAAATACTTGGACTAAGAATATAACGTCCGACTATAGCGATATTTGAAGGAGCATTTCCCGGAAGTGGTTTCTCAACCAAATCAGTAATATTGAGAATACGCTCACTCCGTTGTTCCCCCGCGACAATTCCATACTGAGAAGTATTTTCCAAAGGAACGTTCTGCACTGCGAGAACACTAGTTTTATATTCCTTATAAATATCGACCATCTGCTTCATGATAGGAGGCTCGCCAATGATCAGATCATCAGCAAGTAATACAGCAAACGCCTCTTCTCCAATTAAACTCTCGGCACATAAAACAGCATGTCCTAGACCTAAGGGTTTAGGCTGACGAACATAGAAACACTCCATATCTTCTGGTTTAACTGCATGTACTAGGGATAAAAGCTCCATCTTATTATGGGCAAGCAGTTCGCTCTCTAATTCATTCGATATATCAAAATGATCTTCAATAGCCCGTTTATAATGGCAAGTAACAAAAATCATTTGTCGTATACCAGCAGCATATGCCTCTTCAACCGCATACTGAATTAAAGGTTTATTGACGATAGATAGCATTTCCTTTGGAGCAGCTTTAGTTGCAGGTAAAAATCGTGTTCCTAAACCAGCCACAGGAAATACCGCCTTATGTATCGGAGCGTGTGAAGGTTTCATTGTTAATTAAGCCTTTTATTTTATTTATAGCAAAAAAAACAAGTATTATCATTTATCAATAGCATAGAATTGGTAGAAAAAAAATATTAACTTCTATAACAAAATGACAATAGCTCAATAAATTAAATGCAATCTGCGTACCAACTTTTTTGTGTTCCGTATTACTGTCATTGACTTATCGTCATCCTGAGGAGATTGGCGCGAGGGCTCTCCTAAGTGGGGATCAATGCCTATTATCCTTCGCTGCGCAGGGATGACATTTCTGAATGTCAGAAAATACTAACACCTGCAATAATGATTGCTATACTTGAAATAAATGCCATCATTATAAGAACAGAAAATGGACGGTAAGGCACTAAATTTTAAATATAAAATACCAATAAAACTCCCGGATGACTTATTGGTATTAGCGAATACCTATTCCTTATCCAATCTAAATTATGTTGCTATCTCACGGCAAGAATATTTAGTTAAGATGATGGAAAACTGGCCATTATTGACTGAGTTAGCTCAAGTATATTCTAAAGAGAGTAACCAATCTTAAAATTTAAGGATGACTTCTTTATGCCAGTAATCGCATTACAAGGAGTTCGAGGAGGTACTGGAACCACATCAGTAACCGCAGGATTAGCTTGGTCTTTGCAAAGATTAGGTGCCTCCGTATTAGTCATAGACTATTCCCCCGATAATTTGTTGCGATTGTATTTTAATATGCCATTTACACAACGCCGTGGTTGGGCTCGCGCTTTGATCGATGGCATTCCCTGGCAAGAAAGTGCAATGAGTTATACTAAATCATTAGATTTTGTACCTTTTGGAACTATTTCCAAGGCAGAACAGCTAAAGTTAGAAACGCAGCCTAAAATTGAAATTGACTCAGACTTTTGGCAATCGCAACTCAATTTATCACAATTAATTGCTCACAAGAGTTATGATTGGATTCTTATGGACCTACCACCCAATCATCTTACTCCATTTGCTTATTACGGATTATCCCTTATTGATTATCGAATTTGTTTATTAAATCCAGATATGTCATGTCATATTGGACTGCATCAACAAAAATTGCTTAGTAATTGTTATTTTTTAGTTAATAAATACAACTCATCCTATCTATTGCAACAAAACCTAATGCAATTATGGCAACGGACCTTATCTACTCTACTACCGCGAATCATTCACAGTGACCAAATCATTGCAGAATCACTTGCGGCCAAACAACCACCTGGTGAGTATGGTGCCAATAACCTTGCGGCAAAAGACCTCATGGCTTTGGCCAATTGGTGTTGCACTTCTTTTGTAGAGCACGCATCATGAGCATGACTCTAAGACTATTTTTGAGTCCCCCTCTCTTTCAAAAACTTGAGGAGCATTATCGAAATTATAGGCTCCATGGAGCCTCTTTTTTAGCAGCATTCCTCGCCAATTTTTTTGGGGGCTTAGGCTGGCTTTTCCTAAAACTTGAATCACCTAGCTGGCAATGGATCAGGCTAAATCGTTTGCAATTATTTCCTCAAGTCTCTTCAATGCGCCCTAAAGTCGGGGATATAATGCGCTATATTATCCAATCAGTTTGGTTACTATTAATTTATCCTTCAAGACAAAGCAGTATCACCCATCGCATTAAAGAATGGCAAAGACAAAGCATCCAGAATTACTATAGCAACGTCAATGCCCTACCTGGTAAAATTCATCACAGCAGAATGGGAAAAAGAACTCGAATTTTTGTCAAAAGTTTAAGTAACAAAGCCTACAAAACGTTACTAATCTTAGTGAGCATTTTTTCGGGAATCTTATTAATTTTATGCATTACTCAGCCCTTTAATGCGATGCCTCAGTTTATTTTCTTAATGCTTTTATTATTCATCGCTTTTAGTATTAGGAACATGCCTGGACATATTACTGTCATTATGCTTATAGTCCTTTCATTAATCGTTTCTTGTCGCTATTTATGGTGGCGTTATAGTGCCACTCTTATCTGGGAAGATTACACAAGCATGATATTTGGTACACTACTTATCATTGCTGAAACTTATATTTTTCTAGTCCTTATCCTTGGTTATTTCCAAACCATTTGGCCTTTACAACGCAATCCAGTCCCTCTCCCCGAAGATTATTCTACTTGGCCTACTGTTGATATTATGATACCGACCTATAATGAGGAGTTGAGCGTGATCAAACCTGGAGTTTATGCAGCACTAGGTATGGACTGGCCAAAAGAAAAAATCAATATCTATATTCTTGACGATGGAAATCGCCTGTCAGTTAAAAAATTTGCTCAAGAAGCAGGAGTTCATTATATTACTCGTACCAATAATGCTCATGCCAAGGCAGGTAATATCAATAATGCATTAAAATATTCTTCAGGTGAATTCATTGTTATTTTTGACTGCGATCATATCCCTACCCATAGTTTTCTCCAATTAACCATAGGCTGGTTTTTAAAAGATCCTAACTTGGCTATTGTACAAACACCACATCACTTTTTTTCACCCGATCCTTTTGAGCGCAACCTAGGAGCATTTCAAAACATACCTAATGAAAGCGCTTTATTCTATGGAATAATACAAGATGGTAATGATTTTTGGGATGCTACTTACTTTTGTGGCTCCGCCGGTATATTACGTCGTAGCGCCTTAGAAGAGGTTGGAGGTTTTTCTGTAGAAAGCGTTACTGAAGATGCATTGACCTCCATCCGTTTACAGCGTCAGGGCTATACTTCGGCTTACATACGTATCCCCATGGCTGCGGGTCTAGCAACAGAAAGTTTATCAGGCCATATTGGCCAGCGAATTCGTTGGGCGCGAGGCATGGTACAAATTTTACGGGTAGATAATCCATTAACAGGCAAAGGGCTCAAGATCGGCCAACGCCTGTGTTATTTCAATGCCATACTCCATTTTTTATCTGGTATTCCGAGATTAATTTTTCTCATTACCCCAGTCGCTTTTCTGGCACTATATGCTCGAATTGTTTATGCTCCAGCAGCGATGGTTTTATTATATGGTATCCCTCATATTATTCATGCGGTACTGTCTAACAGCCGCATTCAGGGAAAATATCGTCATTTTTTATGGAATGAAATTTATGAAACCGTAATGGCTTGGTATATTGCATTACCTACAACTATTGCATTAATCAATCCACGCAAAGGAAAGTTTAATGTTACTGTCAAAGGAGGCTTAGTCAAGGAGCGTTATGCTGATTGGGTAACAGCACGCCCCTACATCGTTTTACTGTGTATTAATTTTATCGGTTTGATCGCCGGACTCTATCGTTTATTTTGGGGGCCAAGTGAGGATATTTTGGCGGTACTCATTACTTTATCCTGGGTAATCTATAACATGGCAATTATTGGAGGAGCCCTAGGCGTAGACGTTGAAGCCAAACAGATACGTAAATCACATCGCGTTAAATTTTCCATGCCTGCTGCCATTGCTCGAACTGATGGCCATTTATTTCCTTGTACCTTACGTAATTACTCAGGTAGTGGTGTGGGTATAGAAGTAAATGATCCCTCTTCTCTAAAAAATGGCGAAAAAATAGCCCTTATATTGAATAAAGGTCTTGATGAATTCCGCTTTCCTTGCACTGTAACTCGGATTTTTAATCATGAAGTGGGAGTGCGCTTGAATAAGCTTTCTTTAAAACAAAATATAGATTTTATACAATGTACTTTCGCCAGAGCAGATAATTGGGTTCTATGGCAAAAATATATTCCAGAAGAAAAACCATTAGAAAGTATGGGGCATGTGTTCAAACTAGACTTCCGTGGATATCTGAGTATTATAGAATATGCTCCTCCTTTAATTCGTAGCATATTATCTCATTTAACCAATATGCTCATGTGGGGAGTATCGTTTTTTCCCCATAACATTAAAAAGAATCAGGCCGAGGCTGCTAATGCTGTTGGAATAGTTGAAATTTAATGGATGATAACCTAATGACAAAAAAAACAGTCTTTATCATGACATTGTTCTCGATGGCTATCAGTTTAATTGTCCCAATGACTCAAGCTGCGCCAGCTAAAGCCTCCAATACTGGTGTAGTAAAAACTCCTCCAACACAAACGCAGCCAACTACAATATCACCCACTACGGATGGAGCTCCTACTACAAAAACAAAGATATTTTTTAATAAAGACACTATATCCCAGAAAACTTTTACAATTTTTGGCCTTAATCCTGAAAGCAGGATAGAGTTTAATGTCCGTAAAGATCAACTGGTTACCCAAGCTCAGTTAAGCCTGCAATTTACTCCTTCTCCCTCATTAATTCCCGTGCAATCTCAATTGAAAATCTACCTTAATGAAGAGCTTGTAGGTCTTATAAGTCTCACTGAGGAGATGTTAGGAAAATCCAATCATGTTGAAATGCCCATTGATCCTCGATTTTTTAATGATTTTAACCGGCTAAGAATACAATTTATTGGTCATTATAAAGCCATATGCGAAAATCCAGCGAATACGACTGTATGGGTGGAAGTCAGTAAACTCAGTTTTCTCGAACTGACTACACAAACTTTAGAATTAAAAAATGAACTAACCCATTTCCCTGAACCATTTTTTGATCGATTAGATGATAAACCACTAATACTACCTATGGTGTTTGCGGGACAACCTGATCTAACACAACAACGAGCTGCAGCAATTTTAGCATCCTGGTTTGGGGTTAAGGCACGATGGCATGGTCAATCATTCCCAGCTTTATTCAATGAATTACCTGAACGTAATGCCATTATATTTCTTACTAACTCGCAACGACCTGACTTTCTCAAAAATTATAGAACAGTCAATGCCCCCACAGTAGAAATGATCAGTAATCCAGATACCCCTTACGTTAAGCTACTTGTGATTTCTGGTCGTGACAGCAACGATTTAATCACTGCAGTAAAAGGAATAGTCACAAGTAACGTATTGTTTCTTGGTTCTAGCGTAACCGTGAATCAAGTCAATACTATAGCCCCCCGAAAACCATATGATGCTCCTTATTGGGTTCGAGTCGATAGACCTACCACATTTGAAGAGCTACAACAATTTAAAGAACAATTACAGACAAAAGGATTTAATCCCAACCCCATTTCACTGCCGTTTAATTTGCCCCCAGATTTATTTCTCCATGGCAGCTCCGGCATAAAGGTATTATTAAAATATCGTTATACCATACCTCCACCACAAGGTGTTTCACATCTCAATGTTAGTTTGAATAATTATTTCGTCCAAAGTTTTAAATTATTACCAGCTTCTGAGCAAGAATCAAAGTTGCTTGGTGTGGTGCATTTATCAGATTCCGATGAGCCAACAAAAGAGTTTACGATCCCAGCATTAGACTTGGGAACAAACAATGAAATGGTATTTGAATTTGCTTATACTAACGCCATAGGAGGAGGAACAATAGATGGACGTTGCGAATCATATACCTTAACAGACAATTATGATTCTATTGATGGCAACTCTACCATAGATTTCTCAAATTATTACCACTATATAGCAATGCCCGATTTAAAAGCCTTTGTTAGTGCTGGTTTTCCCTTTAGTCGCCTTGCTGACTTATCTGAAACCTGGATCTTAATCAGTAAACATCCCTTAGCCATAGAAATTACTACGCTATTAAATACTATGGGCAATATAGGCTCTCAGACAGGATATCCTGTTTTAGCAATGAACTTAACCGATGACTGGTCACAATTAAAAGACAAAGATGTTGACGTTCTCATCATTGGCACCATACCTGCTGAACTCTATGATGACAGTCAAATTAATCTTCTAATGAATAAAACAGAAAGTTGGGTCAACTCCCCATTTCGTCAAGCAGAACTTCCCGATATCCCCATATCCCCCAGTAATGCAGCAGTAAACAATAAAACTGTAATCAGTTCTGATGGAGTACTTGCAGCCATAATAGGCCTTCAATCGCCTTATCATAAACAACGCAGTATAGTCGCTCTTCTTGCAGACACACCACGTGGCTTTGAACTGCTAAATCAGGCTCTTTCTGTAAAAACGCTTATTAGCCAAGTATTTGGTTCTGTAGCAGTAATTAAAGAGTCCGGAATAAATAGTTTACAAGTTGGCCCTATTTATCATGTAGGTTATTTACCATGGTACATGAAAATTTGGCTTGCTCTGCAACAACACCCGGTCAATATGGCTTTTGCTTCCATATTTGTTGCACTGATTATAACATTTATCTTATGGCGTGCTTTATCGGCCTTTAGTCGTCGTCGTTTAAAGAAATAGAGCGACAGGGATGGAAAAACAGTCATCCATACAAATTTAAAAAGTATAAGTAAATACCTACGTCTAATGATGTCACTGGATTACATAAGATGAAACATCAATATACTCTCACTTTGAAAATTTTGAGCATCATTTTCTTGTTTCTATTACTTCATTCTAGTAGCTTAAAAACCATTGTGTATTGGCCTGAATGGCTTGATTTCAAACGGCTATATATTAGTGATGATGGACGAGTAGTCGATTCATCATCACCTAATAAAATCACCACCTCCGAAGGCCAAAGTTATGCCTTATTTTTTGCCTTGATTGCTAACGATCGTGTGATGTTTGATAAGTTAGTTCGCTGGACCGAAAATAATCTTGCCGCAGGAGATTTGGGCGCACAAATACCCGCATGGTTATGGGGAAAAAATCCACAAAAACAATGGACGATTCTAGATCCTAATTCTGCATCCGATGCTGATCAATGGATAGCCTATGCTCTGCTTGAAGCAGGACGTTTATGGAAGAATCAGCATTATGAAGCCTTAGGCACTCAATTGCTTCGACGCATTTTAAAAGAAGAAGTAGCTGATATTCCTGGGATAGGGAAAATGGTATTACCTGGCAAAATGGGTTTTGTACACGGAGACAACTGGCGGCTTAACCCTAGTTATTTGCCACCTCAGGTTCTTGCTAGATTTGTTTCCCTAAGCAGTGAGTGGAAAGATATTGAGCAAAATAGTTTGCACTTTTTAGTCGACTCTTCACCCAAAGGTTACTCGCCCGATTGGATTATTTGGAATAAAAGTGCGGGTTGGCAACCCGATCAAGAGCAACCTAATATCGGTAGTTATAATGCGATCCGTGTCTATTTATGGATTGGCATGCTCGCTGATGAACTAGGCTATAAAAAAGAACTAACTCAACATTTCTTACCTATGGTACAGCTCACACGACAGCAAGGCACGCCACCAGAACAGATTAACACGGTCACAGGTATCTATTCTGGTAAAGGGCCTATAGGATTCTCAGCGGCTTTATTACCTCTTATGGCCGACTCCCCCGCCCTTAAAGTACAACGCTTACGTGTAGATAAATCACCTATAATTCCGGGAGACTATTACAATGCAGTACTCCGACTTTTTGGCCAAGGTTGGGATCAGCATCATTATCGTTTTAATCCTCAGGGTGAGCTTATTCCTGAATGGAATTTGAGAGGATCCTAATATTTTCTTAATAAATTTGTGATAAAATGTGAGCACCTGAGTGCGTAAAAATAAAACTCCTTAAGTTGACACCATTTGAACACGTCATCTTACAAATATAGAGAGACAAAAAAACTACTATTATTATGGGTAATTCAAAAGTACGTCTCATAAAACATCGTTTCTTTGATAAATCATCAAAAGAGGACAACAAACCTCTTTCCATAGTCCCTGTACAACAACAAATACCAAAGGAACAAACAGCACCATTATCTTTTTCAACTGCATTAAACAAAGAAGATGCTGATTTTTCTTTTAAAGACGATGATTTTGATTTAGATCAACTGCAAGCGGAATTTTCTTCCTTATATCAATTATTTATTGCCAATAAACAGCAGTGGCTCAAAAGACAAGATATTGTCGCATACATGTACTATATCTGTAACTTGATGATTCTCTATTATCAATATGATTATGTCCGAGCCGATTTACAAAAATTAGAAGAACAAAGAAAAGAAATTGAAGACTTTATCGAAGCCCATTTTTCTAAACAAGCACAGAAAGCAATCTACCAATTATCAGAAGAATTAAAAGCACATCACTCAGACAATACACATTCTTTAATTAGTATTGCCAAAATACGCCACTATATTTCCATTCTCAATGCTAATCGCTCTACATGGGGTTATAGCCGTGCTTTGGCAAATCACGCAATTATTTATCTACAAAACAATTGCAAATCGCACCTAATTAATGGCCAGAATGGGTTCTTTGGAGTTCAATGTATCTCTGTCGAAATCGTTAATTTCTTGGATAAAACAAAAGTACCGTTAGCCGTTTTGGGTATTGTTCTCTTTGGGCTTCGCTTTCTAATTAATTTAATCCTCATGCTCAAACATTTGATACAGGCAGCCTTAAGCCCAGAACTATCTGTCAAAAAAGTACTAGAACATGAAATGGATAAACGTGGTTTTACCATGGCCAGTGATCTGGTCTGGGGAACTGTCACTTTATTGACTACTTATAATCTCTATTTTCAAATTCCATCATTAGCTATTTCTCCAATTGTTTTGAGTTTTCTTGTATTTGATTCTTTATTACTCATAGCTCAATGGTCTGTGGAAACAGTTAAATATAATAAACGATTACAAGAGCTAATTACTCAGGAACAAAATGCAACACCAGCTGAAAAAGCGATCATCAAAAGACAGATTGATTTATTAAATGATGAATGGGAAGCTCAATGTGCTTATTTTCTCATTAATGTTCTGGCAGCAAATATTATCTTTATTGCTTTTGGAATTAGCATGGTATGTTCAGGAGTTTTTATTCTCGCTGGCATGGCATTTCTAAGTATGCTAGGTAATGCCCTCTATAATACAGCTGAAGAGTATAAAAAATATCAACAGGCTAAAATTGCTATTCGTCGAGAAGAGGCTAATGGGGCGGTATTGAATGATGAGCATCATAAACAACTCATGAACAAGCTCCTTGAGCAATGCAACCAAGCCAACATTGAGTTTTGGCAGACACTGGGTTTTAATCTAGGAGCTACCGCCTTTATTATCACAGCAGCGGTAATATCATGGCCTATAGCACTTAGCTTGACGCTAACTTATGCTGCTTATCGCATCTACGTGCATCATCAAAGTCAATCAGTAACACCTGATAAGGAGCAGGCCCCTTCCAGAGAGGTTTATCGCACTCTAGATCTAGAACAACTGGAAGAACACGACTTAACGCCTTGTTTGCCTTAAATGCAGACAAAGTCCCGCTTACTTACGTGCGCTGCTCGGATAAGAGGTTCTATTCAATTTTTATTGAATTATAATACTGCGGCAAAGTTTCAGAAATCAAAGCATCTACTTCTGCCACATAAGGAATATCATCAACAGCTGTACGTGGATGTACTCTGTCATTCACCCACGAATCAGACCAATTTCCTGTGGTCTTCACACAGACTTTAGCAAAACCATGTAAATTGTATTTTTTTTCTAAATCCAAACATCCCGATAAGAATGTGTCTACATAAGATTGTACTATAGGATATTGTGGGGATGGCAAAGCATTATCAGTCAAAGTAGTATAAATCCAATATTGTCCCTCAGGTAAAGGCACTTTACTAAGTGATTGAATTTTATCTTTAGGTACATTAACCCTACAATAAGTATTTTCACGTTTATCATAATTATACAAATCAGCTGATACTTTTAATTTAAAATAAACAGCATTCATTTTAGCATCAGGTTTTACTTTTGCTCCCAAATAGGTAGTACCAAAACGCGGATCGGTACTATGCTCAATCCAACCACGCTCAAAGCCGGTTACATAGATAGGGATATTATCACCCACATTAGAGCTATCTTCACGCTTAGACTCTTCTTTCATCAGAGAACCATAACCGATGATATATTGCGACAAATTGATATTGACTGGGGGCCTGCATCCCTGTTCTTGTAGATTATCTTTGGCATAAATGGATAAGCTTAAAGTGCATAATAACAAAACACCCCTACAGTATTTTAAAATCATTCCCTTGCTCCATGTTTTTAGTGTGACAAAACTCACGTTCACAATTTAATGCTTAGCCTATATTAATCCAAATGTGTTTACCCACCATAACGCTAATTATGTTTGCCTTGTAGATTTTATATTTTCTTCAATGCGCTTGAGCATATATGGATAAAATGGATTTGACGAAATGCGAATCAGAGCATCTAAGCTTACAATCAATACATTACGTTCTCCACGCGTTGCTGTTGCTCCTAACTGGATGCCATAGTTTTCGTTTGGATCCGGTTGTAAGCCATATAGTCCATCGGTGACTGGAAAAGGTAATGCTACATGCGATAAGGAGTAGACATCTGGAGGATAAAACAGATCTAAAGGATGAATGTTTTCTTCGAGACTGCCAGCTTCAGTAATATGCTCAGCTACTTGCCCACTGGTAACGCTAACATTAGTAATTGCTGTTGTGCGAAATTGTCGAGGCGGTTCATTGAGATAGCGAGCCAACGCCATTCCCGAAGATCTACGTAATAAAAGGCCGAATTTCGCTGCTCTATTGAGATCAAATAATACCAATTCACTGCCATTAGCTGGTAATTTGGCATAAAAAGCAGAAATGATATCACGAGTACTGACTGTAAAATCCATCACCGATTGAAAAGTTAGCACCGGTGGTAGTTGAGCTAGAAGTCCATTATCGGCAAAGCGGAGAATTTCTTGTTGTAAAGCCATCGTTAAGCGGTAGGATTGGCGTGCCCCATTAATTGGAAACGAATTGTATTTGAAGGGATTAAACTCAGGAAGCACACTTAGCCAGGCTGCTTTGGCAAAAGCAGGCAATATGGCTGGTAAGCCAGCAAACCCTGCAAAACGAGCGAAACGAGTGATTCCAATCATTGGCGAAATTAATATAATTTTATTGGGTCGCGCTAGTTCACTATGTTCAATGGCATCGAGCGCATATTTTAATGCTAGTGCACCTCCATTAGAAAATCCTACAAGGTGTAATGGTTTATTTGGACCGATACGTCTTTGTGCTTCTCTGACTGCTAAGCGAGTGGCTGCTAACCAATCCTCCCATTTAATATCAGTTAATGCAGCAGGTACAGTACCATGCGCAGGCAATCTTATTGCTATTGTGATAAAGCCATGCTCCCGATAATGTCGAGCAATATGGCGAAGGCTATACGGGGAATCAGTCAGGCCATGTAAAAAAACAACTGCACCAACAGGAGTTCCTTGCGGCTCGAATATATAAGAATGATTCCAATCAGGTGAAAAATTATCAGGATAAATGGGACTTCCTTTAAAATAACGATTAACAGGAACCTGATCTTTCTTATCTAATTTTTGCGTCACCTCAAGACGGACCTCATCAAAGATTTTATTTTCCTTCTCAATATATTGCCCCCAATCAAGCTTATCGATTTCCGAAGCGTGCATTTCGTTAGGGACATAAGTGTGCCAGAGCTCTAATGGTATACCACGCTGAGTGTCATAAATTCGCACCGCTAACAGAGTAAGTACACTGATGCAAAAGAATATCATTATGAATTTTAATAACTTAAAAACTATGACTGGCATGAGTTTAAATGTTCCTGTATCCCTACTATCTCAAAATACTAACACAATCTATTTTATAAGTATCCCATAGCAGGAACCGTTAACCTGAGTGATAGCGGAGCCCAACAAAATAGCTCGGCGGTAATGCACTAAGTGACAATAGACTTCTTGCATAACCTGTATATTTTGTTTTAGTGCAAGGCGTAAGCGTTTCGAGGGGCGGAGTTTACATAAAGTAAATGAGTACCGGAGAAACGCTTACAACGCCGCAATAAAACAAAAGATGCAGGTTATGCAAGAAGTCTAATGAAAAGCGTTACACAAATCCCGCTTACTGACGTGCGCGACTCGGATAAGAGGTTCTATAATCCGAGCTGTGACTGTGAAAGAGCGAGTACTGAGTAACTGTTCAGGATGCGATCTTGAATCTTGGAGGAGTGCTAGGTTTGAGTCCCATTTGTGATTTAAGCTCGAGAAAAATCAAACGAGAGTATAGGTGAAATGCTAGATTGTTTTAATGCCAAGGCCAATAACCTATCCACCCCCAAAGCAACCCCACTGCATGATGGCAGTCCATGTTCTAAAGCCTGTAACAGAAATTCGTCTGCCGCCACAGCAGGTAGTCTCTTCTCTTCTCTAATGAGTTGATCCTGAACAAAGCGTCGGGCTTGCGCCTCTTTTTCCGTCAATTCATGAAATCCATTAGCTAACTCTACTCCTTGAAAATAAACTTCAAAACGCTCAGCAACGGTTCCATTAATCTTAGCAAGAGCCGCTTGTGATGGGGGAAAATTATATACCGCAACTGGCGCGCTCTCTTTACCCAGAAAAGGTTCAACAACATGGCTCATTAATAAAAACAAATACTGATCTTTATCTTGCTCATCCGAAGACAAGACATTATCTAAATGATAACGCTGCACTACCTGTTTTAATTGCTCTATGGATGCGACAAAAGGATCAAAATCACAGGCTTCTAAAAAGGCCTCTTGATAAGTTTTTCTAATCATGGGAGCAGAGTGAATTAAGGTTTGTAAAAAAAGATCGACCTCATCCATTAGCGTATGATGATCAACAGCTAATTGATACCACTCTAATAAAGTAAACTCTGGATTATGCCACCGCCCTAATTCATCATCACGAAAAACCCGCGCCAATTGAAAGATGGGACCAGAACCAGCAGCTAACAAACGCTTCATATGATATTCAGGTGAGGTTTGTAAGCAATACGCTTCATCCCTGAAATACGCTTTAATATTACTCAAATAGATATCTGTTACCCCATAACGTGCCATAATGGGAGTTTCCACTTCCAAATAAAAACGTTGGGTAAAAAACTGACGAATTGCTGCCAAAAACTGCGCGCGTTGACGTAATAATTCTATAGAGGCTGAAGGCTGCCAAGATAACTCAGAGATCATTAATAAAAAATTCCCAATTCAAGTCGTGCTGCTTCAGTCATTCGCTCCTGAGACCATGGCGGCTCCCAAACTAATTCCACAGTACAGTCACTAACGCCTTTAACTTGATTTACAGCTTGCTCTACAGTTCCAGGGAAGGTTTGCGCCACAGGGCAGCCAGGAGTCGTTAAGGTCATCTGGATAAAAACGTGTCGCTCATCATCAATAGTCACGTTATAAATTAGCCCCAAGTCGTAAATATTGACTGGAATTTCCGGATCAAAAACGCCTCGAAGTGCGTCAATAACAGCTTCGCTTAATTGTTCTTTATTTGGTATTAAAGACGTCGTATCTTGTGTTGGTTCCTGAGCCTGTTTTTTCTTAAAGCCAAACATTGAAGGTTACTCCGTTTTCACTACAGCAGGATCTTTGTTTAATGCTGCTTCCAATGTATGCCATGCTAAAGTGGCGCATTTTACGCGAGCAGGGAATGCTTTAACGCCAGCAAGAACACTCAATCTATCCATAGCGCCTAGCTGAATTTCATTGTCCACGGTGAGCATATGATGAACACGGTGAAACAACTCATGAGCTTCATCTACAGTCTTACCTTTCAAAGAGTCAGTCATCAATGATGCCGATGCTTGTGAAATAGCGCAACCACATCCAACAAAACTTAAATCAGTAATCAAACCATTTTCTATTTTGGCATAAACAGTTAATTTATCACCACATAGAGGATTAAAACCATTAGCTTGCGTCGTCGCATCATCCATCGCATGATGATTTCGTGGATTACGATTATGATCAATAATGATTTCCTGATAAAGCTCCCGCAACTCTACACTCATGCAAATACCTCTTTAGCTCGTTTCAATGCAATGACGCACTGATCTATTTCCTCTCGAGTATTATAAAAAGATAATGAAATTCGAGAGGTTGCTGCAACTTCAAAAAAATCCATCAAAGGCATAGTGCAATGATGCCCACTACGTATGGCTATACCCTCGCTATCCAAAATAGTTCCTATATCGTGGGCATGAATTTTACCATGCACAAAAGAAATAACAGGTACCTTATGTTTTGCAGTTCCTATGATGTTAAAGCCTTTAACTCCCTCAACGGCAGCAGTCGCGTAGTTAAGTAATTGCGCCTCATAGGCCGCAATAGTTTCCATGTCTAAAGAACCCAAGAAATCAATGGCGGCACCTAAACCAATAGCTCCGGCAATATTTGGGGTACCTGCTTCATATTTTTGCGGAATAGCAGCATATTCAGTGGCTTCAAGAGTGACGTAGTTAATCATTTCACCACCACCTTGATAAGGTGACATGCCATTTAAAAGCTCTTCTCTACCCCACAAAACACCTATCCCTGTAGGACCATACATTTTATGCCCTGAAAATGCATAAAAATCACAATCCAAATCTTGTACGTCTATGGGTAAATGAGCAACTGCCTGTGCCCCATCAAGCAATACTTTGGCTCCGTATTGATGAGCCATCTCTATCATCTCTTTTACGGGATTGATTGTCCCCAGGGCATTGGATACATGGTTAATCGCTACAAATTTAGTATTTTCATTTAATTTCTTCGCAAACTCATCCAATAAGATTTCGCCAGTCAAAGAAATAGGAGCAACGACCAACTTAGCTCCAGTTTTTTTACAGACCATCTGCCAGGGAACGATATTGGAGTGATGCTCCATATGAGTAATCAAAATTTCTTCGCCAGGTAAAATCTTAGGTGCTACAAAACTTTGCGCGACTAAGTTAATTGCTTCAGTAGTACCCCGCACAAAGATACACTCTCGTGTAGCATAAGCATTAATAAAACGTTTTACCTTAGCGCGCGCCTCTTCATAATGCTCTGTAGCCCTAACGCTTAGGGCATGAACGCCTCTATGAACGTTCGCATTATCATGCTCATAGTAATTTGCTATAGCTTGAATTACTGATTTTGGCTTTTGCGTTGTTGCTGCATTGTCAAAATAAATTAGATCATAATCATTCACTTTTTGGTTTAACACCGGAAATTGATTACGAATCTCCTTAATCTGCGGTGGTGAAAGTGTTGAAATAGATGTACTCATTTGCTCACCCCAACTGTTGAGTTAATAACTTGCCCATCCAATCAGCCAAATTACGATGAGGAATAAGCTGTAAATTATTCTGGGCAAAGGCATGAATTAAAAATTGTGAGGCTTCCACCCTACCAATTCCTCGTGTTGCTAAATAAAACAAAGCATCTTCATCCAATTGCCCAACCGTTGCTCCATGAGAGCACAATACATCATCGGCAAAAATCTCTAATTGCGGTTTGGTATCAATCTCAGCATGAGCAGAAAGTAATAAATTTTTATTTTGTTGTTTGGCATCCGTATGTTGTGCATCTTTGGCAACAATTACCTTGCCATTAAACACAGCACGAGAATGACCTGTTAAAATACCCTTATAATCTTGTTCACTAAAACAATTAGGTACTAAATGATTCACCGTAGTGTGATGATCAATATGTTGTCCTTCCGCTGGAGCATAAATACCATTCATCAAGCATCGCGCATATTCTTCTTGCAAATACATACTAATGTCACTACGTACCAATTTACCACCCAAACTTAATGAATGACTGGAAAATTGGCTCCGAGCTGATTGCTGCACAGCAATATGTCCAAGATGAAAAGCTGCTTTACTTTCTCTTTGGATTTTATAATGAGTCAATTGCGCACCAGCACCAAGATATACTTCTGTAACGGTATTGGTTAAATAACAACTGTCTTCTTCGCCACAATATTCTTCAATGAAATCGACCTGACTTTGCGCCTCAGCAATAATGAGATGACGCAAATATACAGCCTGATTTTCTTGATCTTGCACATGGGTAAGAGCAATAGGTTCTTCTATGTATACTCCTTTAGGAATATACACAAACAAACCACATTGGATCATCGCTGTATTTAAAAAGTGAAAGCCATGCTCCTGTTGTAAAATCTTTGCTAAATACGGTTTAATCAGATCTGTATGCTGCTCAAGGGCTACTGGTAAAGGAAGAAGTATGACGCCCTTAGGTAAACGCTTCATCAACTCTTGTTCGCCAGAAAGGTGCCCGTTATGCATTAATAAAGAGTGTTTTGCTGGCAAGTCAGAGTGTAATGGAGTACCCGAACTTTTTCTTCCTAATGGAGAAGTAAAAGGTTGTTTTAACATGGCATCAACATTGGTATATTTCCACTCTTCATTATGCCGTGTTGGAAAACCATGATGATTTAAATCAACTGACGCTTTAGATTGTAATTGAGCCAGCCAAGGATAAGTTGATATCCCTTTTTGTGCCTGCTCTTGATAAAATTCTAAAATCTCGTTCATTGCTGCTCCACTTCCTCAAGCCAGCTGTACCCTTTTTTCTCTAACTCCAGTGCTAAAGATTTATCACCAGACATAATGATACGGCCATTCACCAGCACATGAATGAAATCAGGCTCAATATAATCAAGTAGTCGTTGGTAATGCGTGACTAAAATAATAGCATGATCCGGTGAACGCATAGCATTCACTCCATGAGAAATAATTCGCAAAGCATCTATATCTAAGCCGGAATCAGTTTCATCCAAAATAGCTAATTTAGGTTCTAAAGCGGCCATTTGTAAGATTTCATTGCGCTTCTTCTCACCACCAGAAAAGCCTTCGTTAATACTGCGGTATAAAAAAGTCTCATCCATATCCAACAACTGGCATTTTTCGCGGATAAAACTTAAGAACTCTATAGCATCAAGAGTATTTTTTCCCTGACCTTTACGTACCGCATTAACCGATGCTTTAAGAAAGTTAATATTAGTTACCCCAGGAATTTCAACAGGATATTGAAAAGACATAAAAACACCGGCCTGTGCTCTCTCTTCAGGAGCCAAAGCCAATAAATCTTGCCCCAAGTAACTGACTTGTCCTCCAGTCACCGCATAAGAAGGATGACCAGCCAATACTTTTGATAAAGTACTTTTTCCAGAACCATTAGGACCCATAATGGCATGTACTTCACCAGCGTTCACCTGAAGGTTAATACCTTTTAAAATGGACTGTTCATTAATTGAAACATTTAACTCATTAATTTTTAACATATTAACCCACTGCCCCTTCTAAACTTATACCTAACAATTTAGTGGCTTCCACTGCAAATTCCATAGGTAATTCTTTTAATACTTGCTTACAAAAGCCATTGACTATCATTGACACGGCATCTTCGGTCTCAATACCTCGTTGCTGGCAATAAAACAATTGCTCTTCACTGATTTTGGAGGTAGTTGCTTCATGCTCAACTTGAGCCGTTGGATTCTTCACCTCTATATAAGGAAAAGTATGTGCTGAACAATGGCTACCCATCAACATAGAATCACATTGAGTGTAGTTACGCGCATTAGTCGCCGTTGGAGCGATACGAACCATTCCTCTATAAGCGTTGTGTGCACGACCAGCACTAATTCCCTTAGAAATAATAGTGGATCGAGTATTCTTACCAATGTGAATCATTTTGGTACCGGTATCAGCCTGCTGGAAATTATTAGTTAAGGCAACGGAATAAAATTCCCCAACAGAATCATCACCTTGTAAAATCACACTAGGATATTTCCAGGTAATAGCCGAACCGGTTTCAATTTGCGTCCAAGATATTTTAGAACGCTTACCACGACAAGCTCCTCGCTTGGTCACAAAGTTATAAATACCCCCCTTGCCCTCTTTATCGCCAGGATACCAATTTTGTACGGTCGAATATTTAATTTGTGCCCCGTCTAAAGCAACTAACTCAACAACCGCAGCGTGCAATTGATTTTCATCGCGCATTGGTGCAGTACATCCTTCTAAGTAAGACACATAACTGTCTTCATCGGCAATAATTAACGTTCTCTCAAACTGTCCCGTAGACGCTGCATTAATACGAAAGTAAGTGGATAATTCCATAGGGCAACGAACCCCTTTAGGAATGTAAACAAAAGAGCCATCACTGAACACTGCGGAATTCAATGCCGCATAAAAATTATCTCTATAAGGCACAACGGAGCCCAGATATTTCATCACTAATTCGGGGCATTGGTGCACCGCCTCAGAAAGTGGGCAAAAAATAACACCTTTTTCAGCAAGTTTCGCTTTAAAAGTGGTTGCTACAGAAACGCTATCAAAAACAGCATCTACAGCCACACCAGCCAGCATTTCTTGTTCTCTAAGAGGAATACCTAATTTAGCATAAGTTTCTAATAACTCGGGATCTACTTCATCCAAGCTTTTTGGAGCATCTTTTTTACTTTTAGGTGCTGAATAATAAGAGATAGCTTGATAATCAATAGGTGGATAATGCACGCTAGACCACTCAGGATGAGGCATAGTCAACCAATGCTTGAATGCTTTTAAACGCCATTCCAATAAAAATTCAGGCTCTTTTTTAATAGCCGATAAACGACGAATAACGTCTTCGTCCAATCCAGGTAAAAACGTTTCTACCTCAATGTCGGTTACAAACCCGTGTTGGTATTCTCTATCGAGCAGAGAATTAATTTGCTCACTGCTTTTAGCCACGATTTACTCCACTTGCTAACTGCCGGACGCGCTCAAGGTCGCGCGCCTGAAGAGTTGGTTTTGCCAATGCATCCAAACTCACGCTATCCAGCGCCGTTTCTATTGCATGACTTATCAATCGCCAATTGCCTTGTATAGTACATACTCGTTGTAACGAACAATCGTTAGGTTGCAAACTACATTCGGTAAAACCACGATGCTCTTCCAAGGCATAAATAATTTGAGATACTGATATTTCAGTAGCAGGTCTTTGTAATCTGTATCCTCCAGTAACACCTCGTACTGAGGATAACAAACCTGCAGCGGTTAAACGCTTCAATATTTTACTTACCGTGGGCACAGCTAAATGGGTATGTAATGCGATATCACGGGCATTACATAACTCTTGCGCGTGCTTGGCAAGATACACCATAACAACTGTTCCATAATCGGCCAATTTGCT
This sequence comes from Legionella sp., assembly GCA_027437055.1. Taxonomy (GTDB): domain Bacteria; phylum Pseudomonadota; class Gammaproteobacteria; order Legionellales; family Legionellaceae; genus Legionella. The sequence continues at coordinate 35,865 of DAIAOV010000020.1, forward strand.
GATGCGCAGCATAACACCCCCACATCAAATAATCTAGTACCAAATAAGTCTTGATTAAACCTAAAATATCTTACTTTCAGATAGCTTGGTAAAAATAAACATAAAATCTACTTCCGAATGCTAAGGCATAATGACACCGTTTCATTTTGCCCTAAATTTTGCATCGTCATCCCTAAAGTTATCTTGGGACAACGACAATACGAAATGCCCACAACCCCTAAAACTGTACTATTAAAAAATTTAATCCTTATAGTATAAATATAGTACTAAATTGGTTCTATATCTGGCAAAAGATGAATGATACCTTATTGTAAAGTCACTATGCAATGAAAATATCCTTTGCATGTAGGGCAATCGCGCTAAAAATCGCTTGACATTAGAATCTGAGCGAGATACCGATTATCCCAACCTGCTTTATTTCGT
>DAIAOV010000210.1 GCA_027437055.1 Legionella sp.
TATTGGCGATATTATTACGGTCAACTTGCAAGAAAAAATGAATGCACAGAAAAAAGCTGCAGCGAATGAGAAAAAAACGAACGCAACTGAAATGAGTGCGCCGACGATCTTAGGGGATACTGTGGGTGCGGCTGTTGGTGGTGTGAATTTATTAGGCAACAATGCCTTTGATTCTTCGCATCAATTTAAGGGTCAGGGTGATGCTTCGCAGAGTAACAGCTTAACGGGTAACATTAGCGTAACGGTGGTTGAAGTGATTCCGAATGGCAATTTAGTAGTGCGTGGTGAGAAATGGGTGACGATTAATCAAGGTGAAGAGGTCATCCGTTTTGCCGGTATTATTCGTCCAGCGGATGTAGGTCCTGATAACAGTATTCCTTCCACCAAGGTGGCTGATGCCCGCATCATTTACAGTGGTGACGGTTTAGTGAGTGAAGCGACGCAAAAAGGCTGGTTGGCAAGGTTCTTCAGCAACTATTGGCCTTGGTAAAAGAGGTTGTTTAGCTAGTGTTTTTGAGGTAAGCCAGCAGTTTTGCTGGCTTAATTGTTTCCTCAATCCAATAATTGCTTTAATGATGTTATGTTTTTTAGGATAGAAATGGCAATTTAAGTTATATTTTTTATTGCGATATAAGATAAATATAATTCTTGGCATATTAAGTGCTTTATGCTATGTAAATTACTTCTTATTCAGTTTGAGAAACATGATGATTCAGGTTAATTCACCTTTTTATTTTGAGCGTCATCAGTCCCTACAAAGTCATCAGCTACACAAAAGTGTTGAGAAAATGGCTTCTGGTTTGCGTATTAATAAGTCGGCAGATGATTCTGCTGGATTATCTATTTCCACAAACATGAATACGCACATCAAAAATAGTGAAACTATTAAGCGCGGTATTGGTCAGGGTATTGACTATACACAGGTTGCTATGGGGGCTTTGACGGAAATGACAGATATGGTTCAACGCATGAGAGAGCTTAGCCTTCAAGCGATGAACGGTACTTATAATGACAAGCAACGAGTCCATATTGATGCTGAGTATCAGCAATTAGTTAAAGAATTGGATCGGATTGCGGAAACAACAGAGTACAACGGTGCTTTTCCATTTGTGCAAACAGTAACAACTCCTCCACCCCCACCTGTTGGTGCAACGAGCAGTTTGCCTGCTGTTTTACCAAGTGATTTATTTGCAAGTGGGGACTCTGGCATTAAGTCTTTTGCATATATTCCAGCCGGCGCAACTAATGTAAACATATCAATAGACTCTTATTATATGGATGATGATTTACAACTTTTTGCTCGTAATGGAGACCATATTTGGGGAACGGCTTTATCCGATATTGTATGGACAAATCAAGGTGTTATTCCAATAAACGTTAACACAACAGTAATTACTGGGGCTAATGGCTTTTCAGCTGGAGCTTCTTACAATGCTAGCACATTAAATAACGCTACATATGCTGGCATGAGTATTAATACAATAGAGCCAGACCGACATAGTCTAGGTATCTTCACCGAATCTGTAAACATACCACTAGTAACTCAGGATCTTCTTGTGATGGTGGTTGGAACTTTGAATGGTAGCTTTGAGATTGAATCTCATTATGAAAATATTCCAGGCTCATTGCCAAGCGCAGGCGCTGTAAATGAAACGCTTCCTGAAACGATGATTATTCCCGTTACAACCGAAGCCATTACTGATGCCAATAAAATTTTTATTGCTAAAACACCCGTCGATTCAACCATTCTTGGTTTAGATATTGTTAACTTACAAACAGCCGATGGCGCTGAGACCGCAATAAGTAATATAGGGCACCTCTAATTACCCATTATTTTGCGTCAATTTCCCCGAAAATCCATTTTTCGCTTAAAAAATACGTATGGTCACTGGCATTCTGCCCATTTGCTACCTGTTTTGGTAGATTTCGGACACAATAACCCCTTAAAAAGGCTTAAAACTACTGCGTTGTAAAAATACGAAGCGCTTTAAGTTATACACAGTAGCCATCATCGTCATCACAAAATTGGCTCGCTGTTGGCCAATTACGCGGATGCATTTACCACCCATTTGTTCAATCGAGCCAAATACGTGTTCGACTCGTGAACGTGTTTTGGAAATCGTTTTATTACGTTTTTCGAGCTGTTTTCCCATCAGCTTGCCTTTAGCTTTTTTATGCTGAACCCTTGGATTAAGTCCTTTTTCGGCTAAGGCTTGCTCTTTTTCTTGGCTCGCATAGCCTTTATCAGCAAAAAAGTCTCGGTTGCTGTTGTTCATGTCAATCAGGCTTTCAAGCTGATTGAGGTCATGATCTTTTGCTGTGGTAAGATCAATGGCACGTATGACCTTACAGCGCACATCAACATTGATACCAAGCTTATAACCAAAGTAATGTTTGCCATGTTTGCTTGTCCAGCTGGCATCAATGTCTTTCTG
>DAIAOV010000211.1 GCA_027437055.1 Legionella sp.
TGGGGTAAAACAAAAAGAACATATCAAATCGCTTAGAACTCATATTGATATTTTATCCATGACCGCCACCCCCATTCCCAGAACATTAAATATGGCTATGGCAGGAATTAGAGACATCTCCTTAATCGCTACCCCACCGGCTAAACGTCTCGCGATTAAAACGTTTTGGCAAGAGAAGAAAGATATAGTGATAAGAGAGGCTGTATTACGTGAAATCTTAAGAGGCGGCCAAGTATTTTTTCTCCATAATAACGTACAGACTATTGATAGAATCTGCCAAGATTTACAAACGCTTGTTCCCGAAGCCAAAATTCGCAGTGCGCATGGACAAATGCGAGAAAGAGAATTAGAACGAGTCATGTCTGATTTTTACCATCACCGCTTTAATGTCTTGGTTTGCACCACTATTATAGAAACAGGAATAGACATCCCTACAGCAAATACGATTATTATCGATAGAGCGGATAAATTTGGTTTAGCTCAGTTACATCAGTTAAGAGGACGCGTTGGACGTTCTCATCACCAAGCTTATGCCTATTTATTAACACCCGATGAAAAACTATTAACTCCTGATGCCATCAAACGTTTGGAGGCTATAGTCTCATTAGAAGATTTGGGTGCAGGATTTACTTTAGCTACCCATGATCTTGAAATACGAGGAGCTGGCGAGCTATTAGGTGAAGAACAAAGCGGCAATATGCATGCTGTCGGATTTAATTTATTCATGGAAATGCTTGATAAAGCGGTTAACGATTTAAAAGCTGGAAAAATACCAGAATTAGCAGCCCCTATACATCAAGGGTCCGAAATTGATTTACGCATTAGTGCGATTATTCCAGAGGACTATATAGGGGATATTCATAATCGCTTAATTATGTATAAAAGAATTTCCAATGCCAAAACAAAAGAACAATTACATGATTTGCAAATCGAATTAATCGACCGCTTTGGATTATTACCTGCCCCAGTGAAACACTTATTACTAATTACTGAATTAAAACTAAAGGCAGAGCAATTAGGAATTCAAAAGATCAGTGCCGCCGCTGAAAAAGCCAAATTGGATTTTGTTGAAAAACCATCCATAAACCCTGCTGTGTTAATCAATTTAATTCAGGTTCATGCCAAACGTTATCAGATGGAAGGCCCTCAACGTTTACGTTTTACTTTAGACAACACCAGTCCTGAAGAACGTATCTTTGAGATCAGCTCCTTGCTTAATAAGTTAGCGTCTTAATATGCATGTGAGAAGGTCATTGTACAAATTAAAAATAAAGATCATATATATAAAGATAGGTGCCATCATTTTCCATGCGCTCTAATGCGGAATTAATTTGCTGTATCAAACTCTCACGTCCCAATCGCGCAGCTATTCCGTACCCATCTCCTGCGCAGAATTTACGACCAAGTAATTTAAAATCATTCGTAGTAGAAAGCCAGAATAGAGCACGATCATATTCTAATACAATAGCATCAACTTGCTTCATTCTTAACGCATCAACTAAATCGTCAACGTTATCATACAACTTGATATTAACATTCCCTTTGAATCGGTTATAAACAAAAGTTTCTTCTGGAGCACCTTTATAAATGCCTATTTTTTTACCATTTAGCTGAGAAGAATCTCTCAGATTTGAAGCTGATAATGTGAGAAACTGCTGGTTATTATCTTTATAAGGCAGACTAAATAAGAGTTGTTTTCTCCGCTCTGGCGTAATGATAATTGCTGCAATTGCAAGATCAATCTCGCCGCGCTCGAGAGCTCCAAATAATTGATAAAATTTAAATATTTTAAAAGTACACTCACTCCCTGTTCTCTTACATAGTTCATGCATCACATCTATATCAAACCCCGAAAGATTATTGGTTTCATCTTGAAATTCAAAAGGAGGATCTGCATCTATGGTGCCAACAACCAGGTGTTGCGCAAAAAGATTGGCAGTGAAAAAAGAAAATAATAAAGACAAGATACGTATACAATTCATCAGAATCCTCTCTGAATACAAAAATCCATTTACATGAAATAATTATAGTTTAGTTTCATTACAGTTACGCAAGAAGGCTATTCCCAAACTATGCGCTGAGATTGAGTTAAAGTGGACTGAATTAAGTTACTGTAATATTGTTCTACTGTCCGCCGTTTTACTTTAAGCGTGGGCGTTAACAGATTATTTGCGGGAGTCCACTCATCCTTGGCAATAACAATATGGCCAATTCGTTCATATCTCATCAATTTGCTATTTACATGTAATAATTGATTTTCCAAATATAACTCAATTTGTTCTTTTTTCATCACTCGAGCATGATTACTTAAAGTAACGAGTAATATATTGCATCGCCGTTTCAACAGTGAAGTGCAACAGTGGAACTAGGACTTAGTCCGGCAAAGAAGACCTCAAAGGGTGTTCTATA
>DAIAOV010000212.1 GCA_027437055.1 Legionella sp.
GGCGGAACAATTACTTTAACTCCTACTCTGACTGCTAATGGGGATGTGACTTGGGTTTGTAAAGTAGGGACTGAGTTACCTAAATACGCTCCTGCTAGTTGCAGATAATATTCAAGTGGTTGGGGGCAATTTGCTGCCCAACCTACTTTAAGCAATTAGAGAAACTGGCTTACTTTCGTCACAAGATATTTTCTACGTAAATAGATTAAAAACGCAGGCAACAACATGGCGACTATGCCACAGGAAAAAATCAAGCGAAAATGTCCAGCGCCACCTACATCCATGGTTTGTTCAGGAGGAATAAATCCAACTAGCAATGTAATAGCGCAGCCTAATAGTCCTAAGATACAAATTAGATAATATCCTATTTTACCACCAGGTATTGAGAAAGGACGCTCTAAATGTGCAAATTTACTTTTCAAGTTCCAAGCAGCAATAAACATTAATACATACATCATCATGTACAGCTCTGTACTTAAATCAGTGAATAACCAATAAATGGCATTGACGCTAGGAAATAAAAGGAAGCCGCTGCATAGTGCAGTAACTAATATGGCCTGTAGTATAAGAATACGAGACGCCACACCGTGTTTGTTTATTTTGCACAGAGATTGCGGTAAGAAATTATGGCTAGCTGCCATTAAAAGACCTTTGGCAGGCGAAATAATCCAATTGATCATGGAGCCTAAGCTACCTAAAAGCAGTAAGAGCACTAAAATAGGCATTAACCAGTTAAGATGGTAGACGTGGAAGAAATTATCAAAAGCTCTCATTACTCCATCTACCAGACTGATTTTTTCTTTCGGTAAAACAAAGGCGATTGCTAAAGAGCCAAAAATCATAGTAAATAAAATGAGTAATACTGAGAAAAACATTGCTCTTGGAAAGTTTTTTTGTGGGTTCTTTACATTACGAACATGGACGGCCGCTAATTCCATTCCGAGAAAAGAGGTCATAATAGCTGTTAATGAAACCCAAGATTGACTGTCTTTCCATTGAGGTAATAAATGAGGCAAACTGAGATCAATAGCTATGGGATTACCTTTAATTAACCAAATGAACGCTAGAAAAATAATAAATCCCATAGGAATTATCATTCCTACTATGGCGCAGAATCCTGCAAAAGTGGCAGATGTACGTAAACCTGAGGCGCCAATAAGCGTTAAGCTCCAGAAAATAGTGAGAATTACCGCAATCAGATAGTATTTATTTTGCGCTAACTCAGGATTAATCAGAAAAGCAATGGTACCCGCGATAAAAGATAAAATGGTTGGATACCAAACTAAGGTATTTATCCATTGTAACCAAATGGTAAAAAAAGCGACGTTTTCACCAAAAGCATGTTTTACCCAGCTGTAAATACCGCCTTCTTCTTCAGACCAGGTAGAAGAGAGTTCGGCAGAGACAAGTGCCACAGGGATTAAGAAAATAACGGCAGAAAAAATAAAAAAGAAAATAAGTGTCGAACCAAATAAAGCAGTACCCGGCAAATTCCTGATGCTATCTATTGCTCCAGTGATAAGCAAAACTAATGCAAATACCGATATTTTTTCAGTAGAACTTGTTTTCATTGACTTTTCGACTTGTTAAAAAGATATACATTATACAGAAACTGAAATATTGAGAAAGATTTATTTTATTATAAATATGCTTTGCTTTTTATTATCTTAATTCAGTTTATTTTTATAACCGTCTTTACAATTTGGAGAGTTTAATACCGACTCATTTTTATTAATCCATTCTTCGGAGGTATATAAGTGTAAGCTTAATGCATGTAAACCTAGAGAAAATTCATCATTGAGTAAATGATTTACTAATCGATGTCGAGCTACACGACTTAGATCTTTAAATTTGGAGGAAACTGCGATTACTTTGAAGTGAGTTTGTGCTCCTTTAGGTACATGGTGATTATTCGATTCATCTTCAACACTTAAGAAAGTAGGGGTTAGTTTTTCTGTTAGCTGTTGCTCTATGCGTTCTTTTCGTGACATGTTTGCCTCAATTAATTAAAATTTATAGAGAAATTATACTTAATTTCACAGAAATTTGTCATAAGTTAACGTTTTATTGTTACAATATGACAATTATCGTCATATTTTTTCTTATATAATACATTTTGAGTTTTTAATAATCATTAAATGCGTTCAAATTTATCTTATATTCTGTCTATTATCCTTTTTTTTCACTGAAAATGCTTGGTTTGGAGCAATTAATCTATATAAATGAGTACAATTATGTCGGTTTTTTTCATTATGGCACTGTCTTTGCTCACTCTACATAATAATGAATTTTAGGAGATAGTCATGAGACAAAAAGGTTTTACGTTAATTGAATTAATGATAGTTGTAGCAATTATAGGTATTTTGGCTGCTATTGCTATCCCTGCTTATCA
>DAIAOV010000213.1 GCA_027437055.1 Legionella sp.
TGCTGTAATATTATTCCACCACCGATATTCCTGATACCTTCAACATTTTCCATCACCACCCACTCTGGCTTAAAGTGGTTAACTACCTGAACAAAGTATTTGTAAAGGTGATTTCTTGGGTCATCTAAAAACCTTAGGCCTCTGGCCAGGGAAAAACCTTGGCATGGAGGACCACCTATTATGACATCAATTTTGCCAGGTCGGCTTTTTGGCTTCCATGATTCGATCTCACAACATTCTACATCGTCAGCATCTGGGAATAATGCAGCATAAGTATCAATCGAGTCTCTATCAATATCCACTGCTCCCATTGGTTTTCCCCCTGCCATGGCAAAACCAATGCTTAGCCCTCCAGCTCCTGAGAATAAATCGAGACAGGTAGCAGGTCTTGTTTTGGATGTTTTGTAAATGTTATCCAAAAGTGATGGCATCATGATCATATACCGTAAAACTTTGACACTGTTTTATTCAAATTATTTAAGCGCTCCTGTGTTTCTCCGAAACTAATTATGTCTTGAACCGTCGCTTTTATTTCTTGTCGAATGCAGTTGTCAGTAAAGAAATTGGCAGGAAGCGGAAAGTTATTTACATACGATTTCTTGAATCTAAATCTTCCGTTTGATTCCAGGTTCCCGACGCTTGAACAGCTGTTAATAAAATACATTTTTGCAATATCGCTATTTAATATTCCTAGTAACACTAGGTCGTCAGTATCAATAAAATATGATCCGTCAGCAATGAATGTGTCGGAATCGCACAAACTAAATCTTTGCCTAGCAGACAGATCTGGAAAAACAATTTTGCTTGTCATCATCTTATCATAATACGCACAAGTCCTAAGTTTGCACCAATCAACCTCAGATTTGACCTCAGTTCTTTTTCTCAGCGATTCCTTGAACTGAAGTAAATGGTCAATTATGTCACTTGGGATATCGAAAGCATCGTGAGGTACGAAGACCAGATAATTAATATTCTTGGAACCATTCCATTTACAAATATTAGCAGGCAGAACAATTGGCTTTACCCAATTATCTCCGACCAAATTTGCCAATAATTCACCTTTGTCTTTACTTAATATGTATGCTTTAGCAACACCTGGTCGAACACCTGAGTATATATTAAATCCATAAAAACTTAGAGTCTTGCATCCTTCAAACATGCGCCTGTAAATATCTCTGCTGTCGCATGTTTTATGGAAGCTCCACCCATGATCTCTTGGTATATCCAAGTGCGAAGAGTTAATTTCAACATTATCGTCACATAACAAATCAAGTTCTTTTTCGGAACTAATGCGTATGTAATTTACATTTTGACTTTGGACACAACCCTTTTTTAAGACATAAATTGAAGAATGCACATCGGCATTTTTGAAAACTTTAGTTTCATCTAGGTCAATGAACGTTTTGATACAACTGCTTGACGTTATGTATGGTCTTATTTTTGAGCCACTTTTAGTCCTTATAAAACTTGCAGGTGATATAAATACGAGTACACCTTTATTATCAAGACTTATTAGTCCACTAGAAATAAAATACATATACAAATCAGCAGACCCGTAATAAACACTCGGAAATTGCAGTTTAAGCATATCACGATATTTTTTACTGAGCCTTGATGATCGAACATATGGCGGGTTACCAATCACAATATCATAACGCGATAAATCACTCGTAAAATTGCATTGCTCACTATAGCAGGTTAATGAGTCTCCAGTTTTTACGGTTAATCTTCCAGATTTTATGTACTCGGCTAGAGTCACTGATGATGATGCTAGAGCTGATTTTATAGCACATAAGCTTAAGAATACAGCAGAGTGCGATATATCCATAATAGTAATTATTGGCAATGAATCAACGGTATCAGGAATTCCAAAGCTATTCATGCTTAATCTTAAAATAGCAAGAGGGAAGATTCCTGCACCCACACATGGATCAAGCCACCTAATTGACATAAACTTACAAATATCTAATTCTGATAACGTACAATTCAAATAAGTGGTGACAGCGCATCGAACCATCAAGTCAGCAATTTTGTATGGTGTTTCAACAACTCCCTTATTTACACTATCACTGCTTAGTTTCTCAGAATCGAAAAAAAGACTTGCTATTGATTCTGCCGTTTCTTCTTTGATTTCGACGCGATTTACAAGTTCACTAATCGATTGAGCATTTGACACATATGAATCGTCAAGTGGGTCGCAAGGGTCGCAATTAAGGTAATTAAGTGCTTCAGAAACGCTGAGTTGATAACTGCTTTCATCTGTATTCTGCAATTTGTAGTTCATGATATTCATTTGCCTGTAGTGTACTTTATTCCTAACGCAAGCGCAATGAAAAAGTTACTTTTTAGGTCTGCCTCTTTTTAGCTTTCCACA
>DAIAOV010000214.1 GCA_027437055.1 Legionella sp.
GATTAATTCCATCGCTTCGTATGGATGTAAATCATCATAATGCGCATGAGCTCTCAACCAAGCCAATGATCGTTTATTGATATTGACTTCAGGATGTGAAGTATAAGTTTGAATCCCTTTGTAGACTTGGATTGTCCAATCACCTGTCGCCCACTCAATGGCTAAATTTGTTGCAGCAATACTTTCAGCCAAGCCACCTCTAAAATTTACATCCCACAAATAATGATTCACAGCATTCATCGCCGCAGGAGGCCTTACGTTATTTAACATCTCAACAGTCAAACCGAATCCACCTGCCCAATCTTGATACCAATTTAAATGTCTTTCTTCAACTTTGATATTTTGGATTAACCAGTCTCGGGTTTCGGTTACACCATCTAGAGCAAAGTTAGTCGCTTTAGCTAATGCACCTGCCATGTATGACGGAAAATGAGCAACCAATGGATAAAAATTTAATAATGCAGAACGAAAGCACTCAAGGCTTAAATCCCCATTTGCCATGTCCACAAATAATGGATGTTTACTCACTCTTTCTTTAGCAGGTACAAGCTCATCCCAGAACTTTTGCGCCCAATCAGAATGAGGTGTGATTTCTAATTTTGTGCTGTATTGATTCATAGCAGTCATTGCGATGCATCCTATTTCGTATGACTTAATTCAATCACTCTGTATGCGATTGATGCTTTTTTCTAAATTGTATCTTATTGCTCCAAATATACAATCATTCTTGGTAAATTTGTAACAGTTTTTAAGGGTTTGATATTTTATTCGTCTGAATCATTATATTATTTAATAGATTTTAATAAATTCGATTAATGGATGATGCGTGGGGACTAATTAAAGTTGAATTTTGTACTAATTATTTTTTTATTATCGAATAAAAATTTTTAATTTAATTCCATGCAACATAGTTTTTTAAATAATCCCTATTTTACATGTATAAAAATATTTGGGAGTGGTGAGAGATAAGATGAAGTTGAAGGCTTCCAATATTTTGGGACAAGAACAAATCGACTTGTTAATTTCTCGCGGGCTAAATTTAGTTTGGTTTCCTAAAGAATTAGAATCGATCTACAAAGATCAGTATAGAAATGAAGCAGCTTATGAGTTTCGTTATAGAGCTCCTATTATTTTAGGATTATATGCATTTCTAAGCTTTGGTATCTATCAAGTTCTTCCTTCAGGCATGCGTTTTGAATGGTTTGCTTATTATGGCTGGGTCGGCATTATCATTATGTTTGCTTGGCTACTTTCTTTTGTGCCAAATCTTAATAAATGGTTTGATCATTACGTTTGTTTGGGTTCAATGGGTGCCGTTGCAATCACATTTACCCTCATTAACGTACTTGAGCAAGGTCAAAATAACGTTTTATTCCACGCAGCAATGATGTATGCCGTTGTAATTATTTATGGCTTCGTTGGAATGCGTTTTTACACAGCCATTATTGCTGGCTGGGCTGGTGGATTGATTGGCGTAGCTGCAAGTACTTGGCTAAATGGTTCTATTGATTGGACTTATTTACATCGCACATATACTTTTAGTAGTTTTTTAGGCATGGCTTTAGCTTATGCAACTGATCGACAACATCGAGAAAACTATCTACAAAATTGCATGATTGAACTGAATCGTCTTGAGTTGATGCGTCAAGCACAGCAATTATCAATTTTATCTCAACAAGATGCTTTAACGGGCTTAGCAAATCGTCGCTATCTAGATGAAGTACTTGAGAACGAATGGAAAAGAGCCACTCGACATGAGATGCCACTTACCATCATGATGATAGATATTGATTTCTTCAAACTCTATAACGATACACTAGGTCATATTCAAGGTGATCAATGCCTTAGACGTATCGCAATTATGTTGGGTTCGATTGCATCAAGAAGTGGAGATTTAGCTGCTCGGTATGGTGGTGAAGAGTTTTTGCTATTGTTCTCTATGACTGATCGAGATCAGGCTATTATTCAAGTTCAGCGCTTAATGGAACTAGTCAGAAATATTGGTATTGTGCATCCTCGAAGCAATATTTCTAAGCACGTTACGATCAGTGTTGGTGTGGCAACCATTACACCAACACTAAATGACAGTCTTTCAGAATTCGTATCTCAAGCAGATCATGCATTATATATTGCTAAGAGTAATGGTCGGAACCAATATCATATTGCAACGTCAAATAATAAAGTTTCAGAGTTATTATAACCACTAAAATATAATTTAAATTTATTTAAATAATTTTATATTATTTTAACCACTGATAAAAAAGACACCTATTAATTTAATAATAGGTGTCTTTATATTTTATGGTTCT
>DAIAOV010000215.1 GCA_027437055.1 Legionella sp.
CTTAACTTTTATTTCTTTTACTTTTAATTATTTTTTTGGTAATATATTTTATTGTCCAAATTGTAAACATTTTTGAATTTTTTAAAAGTAAAAATCTAAAATCATTGCTGAATAATTGGCATATGATACTTGTATTTATTATTCTATCAAATATAAATCTTCTAAAATGAAATTTATTATATATTTATAGGATTAGGTATTATAAACGCAAAGTATTTTTAGATAGTTGTAAGGGTGCGGTATTTGGTTCATCATTCTCACTACAACATCATTGAATAAACTCTTTCTTTTGTTTCTTCTATTGAAGCGGTATTCATATTCTGTTGTATATGCAAACAAATATTCGCTGGAACAATGATGATGTTTCCCTCGCAACCAGTTCTTAAACTGCATAATTTGTTTGTGCAATGCTTCCATGGCACTACCTTTTTGGGAGTACGCAATGGCAATATTGTTCATCTCTTTGGCTAATTTTTTATAGGAATGATGGGCATCTGTTTTAATCATGGCTTCAACTGAAACATTATCCTTTATGGCATACTTTAATTCATCTGCTTTGAACGACTCTATGTGCTGCAAGGCAATATTACCCGTTCTGCCATCCGGTAAAACTTCTACAGCTACAAAAAGTGCATTCTTAGTCTCCGTGCTTCTACCTTTAGCCGTAGAATACCCACCAATAAGGGTTTCATCTACTTCTACGTCGCCATCTAACTTATCGTCCTTATCTTTTTTCATAGCTGCCTGTACTTTTCTTTTAAACAACCAAGCCGTTTTCTGTTGTACACCAACCTCTGTTCCTAGCTCAATGGTTGACATCCCCTTCTTTTTAGATGTAATCCTGAATACCATATGAAAAGCCTTCAGCATCGGCATCTTTACCCCATGAAAAACTGTATTGGCTGTTACACTTTCATCATAACTACAACCCTTCATCTTCTATAATAAAACAACCGACCCTTATGGCTCTCTTTACACCCACACCTAGAACACTCAAAATCTTTATTCCACTTGATCAACATCAGATAACGGTAGCAATCTTCATTGGTTTGAAATCGCTTCGAAAACTCTATTGCATTAATCCCTTTGAACATATCTAATAAATTTAGCCGTAAATTACTAATATCTTTAGTCATGCCCAACTCTTTTTCTTACCTTCGAGAACTAAATACCTAATCCTAAAGAATTAAAATAAAGTTTAAGCTACACATACTTATAATCAATAAAATCATCACTGATACAAAAAATCCGCTATTCAAAAGAAAACAGCGGATTTTTATATGAATCAATCTATTCTATTAATGCTTATTACCCTGACCATCTGAAGTATATGCTCCAATATCATTATTGTATGTTGCATTACCCTTTCCTAAAGCTGGAGAACCTGTTAGCAAATGAAAATCATTAGCAGTTGTAACACCGTTAGGTGTTGATACAGTTCCATCAAAGGATTTAAACATAGGGTTTAAATTAGTAATTGCGTTTGAAATTAAATCATGGGGAGCAGGTTTACCCACACCAGTAGCCGGATAAAAGTTTGCCCGAATATCAATTTGAATACTGGGGGTAACCGTTACATCTGTAAACTTATCAACCGAAGAATAGAAGTAATTATTATCGTATTTTGTGTTAGTAGTATCAGCATCAGGGAATATTTCTAATCCATGATAGCAGTTTACAATCAGGTTATTATAAATATTACCTACAGCATTCAAACCTACTGATACACCTCTTCCAGGTTCTGCAGCACCTCTTCTCCAACCACAAGCTACCATTGTATTATTATAAACATTAACTTTTGTCTGTGGGAAGGGACTGTTGCACTGGTTTCTAATTTAACACCAGTTCCTGATTGACTATAAATTAAATTGTAAGCTACATTACCTGTTACACCAGATTTAAGATTTATACATTCGCCATCTGTACTTCCATTAGCTATAAATGTATTGTATTAACCCCTTATAAACTGGATAAATTTATAAAAAAGGTTTGACTTTTTTAATACTGCTGGCCATCAAAGCAATGCGGCTTTTGGTTATTAAATATTTTATCCACTAAACGGCTCTCTTCAATTTTAAATGATTTACGTTCGCCGTTTGTGGACACACAACACAACAACAGAGTGTTGTATATCTGTAAATTGCTATTTGGAAAATAATTTATCGAATCTGAATTACGCCACTCCATTTTTTCTTCTTTTATTTGCAAATGGAATCAACGGAAAAAAAAATTATCATCATCACGGCGCCATCGGGTGCAGGTAAAACTTCTATTACCC
>DAIAOV010000216.1 GCA_027437055.1 Legionella sp.
CTCTAATCAAGTCTGGTGTACAGATATAACGTACATTCCTATGGCTAAAGGCTTTGTCTATCTGTGTGCAATTATAGATTGGCATAGTCGTAAAGTACTGGCTCATCGTGTATCGATCAGTATGGAAACAGGCTTTTGCATAGATGCGTTGCAAGAAGCAATTGTGAAATATGGTTGTCCTGAGGTGTTTAATACAGACCAAGGCAGTCAATTCACAAGCGAGGCATTTTTGAATGAGTTAAAATTGCGAAATATCCGTATCAGTATGGATGGGAAAGGACGGTGGAGAGATAATGTGATGATTGAGCGGTTATGGCGCAGCGTGAAGCATGAGGAAGTCTATTTGAAGGCTTACGATACGGTTAAACAAGCGAAACAATCAATTGCTGAATATTTGGATTTTTATAACACGATACGTCCTCATTCAAGTTTGAATAAGGCAACACCAAATGAATTTTATGATCAACATTTACTAAAAGTAATGGCAGCATAATTTAAATATTTAGAGCGGATTTATCACTTATAAAACTGAATTGAGTGGTCTAATTAACGGAACCACATTATTTAACATAATGGTTGTTATACGAAATTTGAGAAAAACATTGATAAAGTACTACTATGTAGTACAATAAAATTACTACATAGTAGTAGATAGTATGGAAGCTTGATGTATACAATATGCGAAACATCTTTGTTCAGTAAGTTTTATTCAGACTATTGGACAGAAAAAGAATACAACGAGTTTAAAATTTTTCTTGCTTCCAATCCTGAAGTTGGTGATGTAGAACCTAACTCAGGAGGAATACGTAAAGTTCGTTGGGGATCTGGTAAGACAGGTAAAAGCGGTGGAGTCAGAGTAATCTATTACAACCGTCTAGCTAATGGACAAATATGGTTACTTACCATTTATGGGAAATCTGCTGTTGATCAACTCGATAAAAAAGTACTACGTGCTTTAGTGGAGAAGTTAAATGAATCGCTCAAATGATATTGTAAGCCGTGATGCTGAACGAGATATTGGTGCTGAATTACTTATGGCAGTAGATGAAATGCTTGCCAATGCTCCAGTCAAAACTTATACCATTACTCAGACTGATGTCGCTTTAGCTCGCCAAAAATCAGAGTTAAGCCAACGTGAATTTGCCGAAACTTTAGGTGTATCTGTGCGTACTTTGGAAAGTTGGGAACAAGGTGTACGTAAACCATCTAAAGCAGCACAATCCTTAATTAAGCTGTTTATCAAAGATCCTTCTTTTGTTAGAGAAGCTCTTAGCTAATTAAAAAATATAGTAAAAATGGGAGCTAAAGGCTCCCATTTTTGACTTCGAATAACGTGTATTATGTTAATTTTAGGAAATCTTAGTCTTTAGCTAACATAATCTTCAGTTGATATTACTTGAGCATATGCAAATTCAAAAGCGGCCATTAATGTTGCATGGACATGACCAGCAGGTACTTTAACGCCATTAAATTCCAAGTCTAGTGTTGCACAAGCATCATGTATCACTTTTACCTTATAACCAAAATCAGAAGCAGCACGAACAGCAGCATCAACACACATATGCGTCATAGCACCAATCACGACTAACTCAGTCACTTGATTGCTATCTAAAATTTCTTTGAGATTCGTATTTAAGAACGCATTGATGTGATTTTTAATGATTACAGCTTCATCTTCTTGCGGCTTAACTGTGTCCTGAAATTCAATACTATTTGAGCTAGGTTCAAATATAGGAGATTCAGCATCAGCAATATGTTGCACATGAATCACTTGAGTACCCTGTTGACGGGCTTTCGCAATTACTTTCACTACATTAGCAGCAGCTTGTTCAATATTTACCAATGGTAATTTACCTGTAGGTAGATATTCATTTTGTAAGTCGATAACTAATAAAGCTGATTTTGACATATCTGTTCCTTTACTTAACTAATATTTGTTTTGTTCTACTTATGTTTTAAAGAAGTGGAATGCTTCCACTTCTTTAAGTCACTTTAGAAAGAAAGCGTTTCACCATCGATAGGAATTAAAACCTTATCTTGGATTCCTTTGTCCTTTACGTAATCTGCAAGCTCAGCACGTGTTACCGACATGTGGTTAATTGCATCCATGTGAACAGCAACCACTTTAGCATTTGGTGCTTTCTGAGTTGCACGATAAGTATCTTCTTTGCCCATAATAATGGATTCTTTAAAGCCATCAACCAAGGCGTTACCTGTATTCAAGACAATCACATCAGGTTTAAATGTTTGAAT
>DAIAOV010000217.1 GCA_027437055.1 Legionella sp.
TTGGTATCGGCGGTGGGGTTGGGGGTAAGGGAGCGCTTACGGTTGCACTGGTGTCGCCTATCATTTGGTTGGCATTAAGCACCTTATGCGTCGCATTAGTATGATGTTGTCCAACAGCAACAGCCGGAATGCTCAAGTGTTGGCCTATATGCAGTTGGTCACTGCTCCCTGCCTGGGCGTTTTTCTCACTGATGCCGTTAGCGCTGGCGAGTAAATACCACAGGCTGCTGTCGCCATAAATCTGTAAGGCGATGTTTTCTAAAGTATCTCCAGCCTGAACTGTATAAGAGCCGATGCTGTCTTGTGGTGAATCAGGAGTCACTGCACTAGTTTCACTGCCTCGATTTAAAAATCCGCTAAGCGTTTGATTGGCCGTGGCCCGTCGTTGCCACGCGTATTGACTGGTCGGTTGGGCTTGTTGTTGACTCCCGGTAGGAGTAAAGCCACCATACACCGTTAAACGTTGCGTGCCGTATTCGTTGCGATGGACATCACCAATGGTTTTACCACCAATCGTTAAATAATTTGTCCGACCGTCCTTATCTTGTCGTATCTTAAGACCATCCAATGTACTATTGATGTAGTGGATAGTATTAACCCCTTGCTCATCCACTGCATCTTGCAGTTGACCGTTTTTATCATAAAAGCGCTGGCTCTTGCCTGTACTGCGTCCACCATCATCGCCAAGGTACGTTGCTTCATCGCTACTTTGCAAATAGCCATCCCAACGCTCGTAGTGATTCAATCCATTTAGTAATTCAATTTTTGTAATAGTCGGATACTTTCTATAGGAACGCCTGTTAATTTGGAAACAAAATCAGGATCGGAACCGTCCTCAAGCATTTGTTGCGCCTCCTCAATTTTCTTCCTCATCTCTAAATCATCTTCCTTAGTATCCATTACTTCTAACGTATACCGACTGGCACTTATTACGGCCTCTCGATGCGTCTTCAACATAGCATTGTACAAACTATTTGGTGTCATTACTGTAGTAAATTGTGAGCTAGCAATCTCATATTGTTTTATGCCTTCATCAGTCACGACCCAACTGCTGCCATACCAAGGAGTAACCTGGCTAAAACCATTTCCTACTACAATACACACCTGTTCTTTACTCGTTTTATCAACATATTGTAGTAAACCAAAAATAAGTTTTCTTTCTATTGGATCAAAATCTCCATCCTTAGGTGCTACCAACTTATCGCTTATCTAATTTTTGCTCCCGAGCCAACAGCTATCTTTTATATCAACCTCAGCAAAACAAACCGCCGCAGTATGAATACATTTTTTAAAAACTTTAACTAACTTTTGTTCTCTTTCGGTAGTAGGGAGCGGTATACGTATCCTACCATTCGACATAGTGATACTTTTTATGAGTTTATTAATGCCTATCGTTTCACAAGGCCTGAGAGAACCACCATAAAGCTCAAGACTTAACATAAGTCCAATTAATACATAATATATCCTCATCTTCTTTTCACTTGCCCCTCTGCATCATAGCGAAAACTCACCGATTCATTCTGACCTTGATCAAGAAAAAATATTTAGACAGCTTGTAGATAAAATATTTTTTAACAATATGCCATGATCCGGATTTTCCTTTAAAAACAGATCGAATTATGAAATATTAATTCGAACCATGAGACTGCTTGACATCATTTATTACTTGATAAGTAAAGTTAGAAACTCCGACTAATTTCTTTTCAATATATAATTTAATGAAATAGTCATTATCGTCCTTGAGTGGTATGAGCTGTCCTTTCACCATAGCCCCAGGCTTTGTATCTAATTGGAGCATTTGAACCTGATATTTAATGATATCTTCACCGATATAATCCGGAACTTCCTTGAGAACCACCTCTGTAGGGCTTTTAAAAATAATATTGTTCTTTGTATCAACGCAGGTAATATCTACCTGATATTTTTTCTTTGTTGAATTAATAATTCCGAAATAAACATAATACAAGATAGCTTTGTCTGTATTTGTAAAAATTTCTTTATTTTTTTCTGGTAAATGTTCTGCAGATGTAACTCTATCTATGGCATCAGTCATTAACGTTCTATCTACAACAACACTATTATTAGGTGTTTTTGCATAAGCTATAGTTGCCATAAATAACAGTAAAAATATTCTCACCTTTGTTATCTTAATCATTAAAAACCCCTGCATCGAGACTATGCTTTATATAAGGAAATATTATATTTTTTAAAAACATATAAAACTGGATGGCTCCAATTTTCGTA
>DAIAOV010000218.1 GCA_027437055.1 Legionella sp.
TGAAAAAGCCGGAGTGAAAATTGATGAGCGTGGTTTCATTCCAGTTGATAACCAGTTAAGAACCAATGTACCTCACATTTTCGCCATAGGTGATGTTATTGGACAACCCATGTTGGCTCACAAAGCAATCCCAGAGGGTAAAGTTGCGGCAGAAGTAATTGCTGGTAAAAAACATTACTTTGAGCCTAAGTGCATCGCTAGCGTAGCTTATACAGATCCAGAGCTAGCTTGGGTTGGCTTGACTGAAAAGGAAGCAAAAGAAAAGGGGATTTCTTACGAAAAAGCTTCATTCCCTTGGGCTGCAAGTGGTCGTGCTCTGAGCATGGGAAGAGAAGAAGGAATGACTAAATTATTATTCTGTCCTGATACAAATCGTATACTTGGAGCTGGTATTGTCGGTGTTAATGCCGGTGATCTGATTGCTGAGACTGCATTGGCTATTGAAATGTGTTGTGATGTAGAGGACATTGCGTTGACCATTCATCCTCATCCAACTTTATCAGAAACCATAGCGCAATCAGCAGAGGCATTTGAAGGAACAATTACTGATCTTTATCTACCTAAAAAGAAAAAGAAAGAGTAGTTTAATGTAGGTCGGGCAACAGATTGCCCGACTTTCTAAGTATTATGAGGGCAATAGACTTGAATATACGCAGGTATTTTTTCTGCTTAGAGTCTAATGGCTATGGGCTATTAGTAGCCCGAACTAGGCAGGACAAGGTAAAGAGAAGGATTAATTCTTAGGAGTCGTAAGTGATAGCTAACATTCGGCGCATGAAAGATACGGATATAGATAATGTCTATGCCATAGAAACTAACGTTCATGTTGCTCCATGGAGTAGAAATATATTAAGGGATTGCGTTCTAGTCGGATATGACTGTAGGGTTCTTGAAATAAATAATGATCACAATGGCTTAGCATTAGGCGGGTATATTATCGCCAGAATATCTGATAACACGTGTCACATATTAAATTTTTGTATTGCAAAATCATTCCAATCAAAAGGCTGGGGACGCAAATTTTTGCAAACTTTTCTCCAATCACTTTCAGAAGATAACCAAGCAGCTTTTGTTGTTCTTGAAGTAAGACCAAGTAATAGCTCAGCCTTACATCTTTATCAAACACTGGGGTTTGAGCAGGTGGAAATAAAGAAGGAATATTACAAAGACAAATATGGAATTGAAGATGCAATTTTATTAAAAAAACAGTTAAGAATTTAAATTTTGGATAACAGTATTATTATAACGTTCTATCAAAAAATAAAATGTGGTTCACAAAAACTCTTTTTACACTAAAAAATCATCATTATTTTGTACAAGTGTTAATAATTCCTTAATTTTAATTGGGTACAATTGATCAATAGGGTTGCTAATAGTCTATGAAAGCAACTCATTATAAATAGCAATGTGCGAGGATAGTGTTAAATAAGTCCCTTTGAAGCACAACAGAAAAATAAAAACAGGTTTTTCAATTGACTTGCAATGAATGACTGCATACAATTGATCTTAATTTGTACTTAATGCCATTTCGAAGATCAGCAAAAAGGACTTTATAATTTATCAGTGGATAATCTTGAATTGGCTTCAAAATAGTGGAGAATTTTGTGCCTAAGCTTAATGACCTTAAAATATTTTCAGAGTTACTTGGTAAAACAGTCCAAGAACAAATACATGAGCCTCTTGTTGATAACCCGAGAGATGAGCCAGTAACGAATTCAAGCTATTTTCTATTCATGCTGGGTACTGATACCGTTTATACTCATAAGCCAACAAAAGACCTAGAAAAAGAGGCGGATCGGAGGAGCTACGAAAACGGTGAGACTTTATCGTATACAGCTCGAGTTGTCGCAACGAAACTAGGAGAAAATGCTCCTGAAATCAATCCTGGTCAACCTTTATCTTTTAGTACTCCTTCAGTGGATGTGATAAACGGTCCAACAACTTTAGGTTCAGAGGTAGGTGAACGTATTGCACAAGGTCTTTTCCTTATATTAAGGGCGGTAGCTGAAGGCAAAGAGAATATTGTAATCCCTGCACATAGTAGAGGTGCGGTTGAAACTATTCTAATGCTTCACGAATTAGAGCGTGTCAAAAAAGCATTGAAAGAACAACCTAAAAAATCTTTATATACCGCCGTTTCAACAGTGAAGTGCAACAGTGGAACTAGGACTTAGTCCGGCAAAGAAGACCTCAAAGGGTGTTCTATA
>DAIAOV010000219.1 GCA_027437055.1 Legionella sp.
TATTATGGATTTGAAGAAGACTGTAGTTATTGGCACCAAATAGCGAAAAATGCTTGCTCTCCTCTAGGAGATAACGCCTACGCGCGCTATAAAAAATGGTGTGATGACTATTTTTATTTAACACATCGTCAAGAACCTAGGGGAATTGGTGGTTTATTCTTTGATGACTTGAACCAACCTGATTTTAATACCTGTTTCTCCTTTGTCCGAAGTGTAGGAAACAGCTATATAAAAGCATATCGCCCCATCGTTGAGAAAAGGAAAAATATAGGGTATACCAATAGAGAAAAACAATTTCAGCTCTATAGAAGAGGACGCTATGTTGAATTTAACCTACTTTACGATAGAGGAACTCAATTTGGATTACAAAGTAATGGACGCATAGAGTCTATATTAATGTCCATGCCTCCATTAGTACAATGGACTTACAATTGGAAACCAGAGCCCGACAGCGCGGAAGAATGTTTATATAGAAATTTTTTAAGAGTCCGAGAATGGATTTAATTGGCACAATTTTTTAAAAATAATTAAGGTGATAATAATATGAAAAAAACCACTAGCCTTATAACGACATGCGGCATACTCTGTTGTTCTATTGCCTCAGCTTCTCCTTGGTTAGTCCGTTTGCGCGGAATTGATGTGATGCCCAGTGTCTCTAGTAGTCCTATTACTGTAATTGGAGGAAAAGTGACGAGCATCAGTGATTCATTTGTTCCTGAATTAGATTTTAGTTATTTTGTCACTCCAAACTGGTCAGCTGAATTAATATTAGCTACTTCTCGTCACTCAGTTAAAGCAACAGGAACCGCTTTAGGAACAGTCAATTTAGGTAAAGTAAATGCATTACCACCAACACTGACACTACAATACAGGCCGATAGCAGGTGCTATATTTAATCCTTACGTCGGTGTTGGCCTAAATGTGACTCATTTCTTTAATGCGAACGCAGGTCCAGTAGCAACAGCGATACATTATAATGATAGTGTTGGTCCCGCTTTACAATTTGGAGTCGATTTCAATATTAACAATAATTGGTCTATTAATATTGATGCAAAGAAAATTTATATGCAGTCTGATGTTACTGTCTATGCTTTAAATCATCAATTAAATACGACTGTTAATCTTAATCCATGGGTTATAGGTGGTGGTATTGGGTATCATTTCGGCTAGTTTAAGCAAATTTCTGCCAAGACAACAACTCATCGAGTACCGCAGCTTTTGTTTCGTATGTCGGACTTCCCAAAGACACACTCTATAACCATTTGATTTTACAGAGTGTGTCTTTGGAGATATCTACCTCAAAGCAGTAGTTTGTAGAGATCATGTCGGGCAATTAGTTGCCCGATCTACAATATAGTTTTTTAACTTGAGCTATGCTAGCAGAGACATTATTGACCAGAGCCATAATTTCACCTATATTTTTTCAAATAAAAATAACAACTGTCTTAAAAAGAAGATTAGGGTTGTTGACAATTGGTCCTCCCTGCCAATTATGCCGCTATTGATTTCATTAAGGATTGCCATAAACTATATATGGATGAGATAGTTAAAAACTATCCTGGTTATCTTATTTGTTTTACCATTATGCTAATTTCCACACAATAATTGACTCTTATGCTAAAAAAAGCCATTCAAGATCAACAGCTCATCGATCTATTAAATGTTCATTATAGAATTGATATTCATGCAGTACAGCTCATATTGGGTGGTGCTGATATGAATGCATTTGGATATAAAGCAGATTCAGAATCCAATTCTTATTTCGTAAAGCTAAAATACGGCGATCATGATGAAATTAATGTATCAATTATCCGTTTCTTGCATGATTCTGGAATAAAAGAAATTATTTTTCCTATCTACACACGCGAAGCACAATTGTTTCAGCGATTGGACCAGTTTAAAATAATTGTGTATCCATTTATTCATGCACAAAATGGTTTCAATCAAAATTTAACAGAAATACAGTGGAAACAGCTTGGAACAGTATTAAGACAAATTCATGAAACATTTGTTCCGCCTTCAATTCAGCAACAATTAAGAAAAGAAACGTACTCAACTAAGTGGCGTGACATGGTCAGGTCCTTTTATAATAAAATAAAATCTGATAATTCAGATGATAAGATTACTGCTGACTTCAAATCTTTTTTTAATCAACATATCGACTCAATGCATCAGTTGGTTGATTCCTCAG
>DAIAOV010000021.1:0-236 GCA_027437055.1 Legionella sp.
ACGGAAACTGTTGATAAGGTAAATGGTATGTTCTTTTTTTCAGCAGCTTTTGCTGCTTGAATCTCGCCACGTCGAGCATACATGCCAGTAATACCTACAGGACTTATTACCACAGGCATAGCTAATTTTTGGTTAAGTAATTCCATTTCCAAGCTTAGACATTCGACATTCTTTAATATACGCTGGCGCAAGACGATTTGTTCTAAATCAGCAGTATTCGCCTTTAACGTATGTTC
>DAIAOV010000021.1:246-20990 GCA_027437055.1 Legionella sp.
GGGGCAACTTGCGTTTTGCTGCGAGACGAAAATCTAAAGGAGAAGAAATAATCATCCTGAACACCCCAATTGAGTTAAAACTATCACTTAAGTTATACGCATATGACGTAAAGCAAGCATAACGTTTTGGAGCATTTGAGGCAAAATATCTTATTCGAACTCTATTAATTCATTATAAATTTCATTCTTATTGCTCATCAAATACCAATGATGTAAAATATAAGGACAATTTTTTTATTTTTCTCACTCGGTCGGAGCCAGATAATGCCTAATATTCCCTTAGCGTCCCTAGGTTTAAACTTGCCAAACATCACTTTTCAGCATGGGATAGCGCAGGTAACAAGACCAATAACCGATCATCCACCTATTGTTCAAAATACCTTATGGGGTGCAATTGCTACCATCAATATACTTAATCCTGGTTCTCCTCTAGCTCCACCAACCCAAGTAAATGGAGTCACTGCGCTACCAGCCAATGGTAAGGTTCAAATGGAAGCGATGGCTCAGTATATTTTCCAAATGTTTCAACAAGGCGTTGGGTTACTGGCATTACAAGAAGTTCCGCCTCCTGGCACGCCCAATTTTCAGTATTTGTACGCCGAACTGAATAGATTAGCTGCTGGCTCGAACTTAATTGATGTTCAATCATTAGCTAGCCATTGGTTAAAAACAGGGACTCATGCATTTGGTACAACTATCCTAACTAATCCCAATCAGTTTAAGCTCACCGGAGGAGCAATGACTGATCTGAATAATCGAGCAGGTGTATATAATGTTACCGCCTTGCCTAGTGGACAAATTATACCCATTGCCAATATTCATGGAGACTTTAAAACTCAGCTAGATACAGCTGCATATGCTAACCAATTTGATGGGCTATGTTTGGGTGATTTAAATATTTCGCAAACATCCATGAGAACGAATCCCAATCCTCAAGCCCTGCAATCTATTGAGACACCTACCCTAGTCATAGATGGATTAATACATCGCGCAAATACTGTTGATTTTATTCAAGATACCTACAGTAAAAAATTTAATCCTACTTTTACCCCTGATACTGCGCGAATTGCCCCTATACAGCATACACCTCAGCCAGTTATTCATCATGGTCCAACGCCAGTTCCCCCTCCCCCCTTTAAACCAGTAGTAGCGGCCATTGATATACTTGCGACACAAGCAACAGCATATCTAGAACAGGTAAAGCGTTACTTGCCGCCAAAATTCCTTGATCAGAGCCCTATAGGAATAGTGGGAGTGGGGATAGAAATGCCCCAACCTGGTAAGACCGACGCTCGTATCACTTTTAGAAATAAAGAAATTTACGATTTTATTGCTGGGGGATTCCAGCATGAAGAACAGCAAGTAGGAGATGTAGTAAATACTACCAACTCATCTCACGTGGATCATTCCGTAGCGCCAGTGATTGATGTACCTCCTTTTCAGCCTGTAGTTATTAAAGTACCAGCTAAACAGGCTGCCTCATTCCTAGATAGAGCCAAAGCTGAAGCCAATTTACCACCTGATCTCATTCAAAATGGACGAATCACAGGGGTAGAATTAAAAACAGCTCGCAAAAGTGATATCGCAGAAATAACTATTAAAAATAGAGTGGTTCATCAAGCCATTCTCCCATTTTATCAACAATGGATAAACGAGCAAGAAGCCATCCTGGCGCAACAGGTACAGAAGACAACACATCATACTACAGTCACACCAATACAAGGGGAAAAAGCCAAAAAGGACAACGTGCCACCCATTATTGAAAAATCTACAGTGGACTCTCAGAAGAAAGATGCAACTAAAATTCAACTTTTTAATAACGAGAAGCGAAAGACTCAAGCGGATTTTATACAAAAACTTAATGAATTTTCCGCTACAGTTAAGAGCTTAGCTGCAAGTGATCCTGTTTCTGCTCAAAAGGGTGCGGAACTATATAATACCTTGATGAAGGCACAAGCAGCTTTTTTCCAAGCTTTAACCCCTGAATCGAATGAAATAGCTATAAAAGCTCAAATCACCGATTTCCGTAATCTTTGCAAAAATCATTTTGCAGATGCCGATAAAGTAATGGGGCATGGTTGGTTATATAGAGCCACTGAAGTCCTTATCAAAGCAGTAGTTGGTTTATTTGCCGCCATAGGTATGACTCTTGGTGTAGTTATTGGACAAGGCCTAGCCAATGCCGATCATCGTCAAAAATTCAGCGACACATTCTTTGCTCTAAATAAAACTGAGGGAACAAAAGCATTGGAGGCTACCCAGCAACAAATTCTAGGTGATGATAAAGATCAAGGCTTGCTAGATGACGAGGCTTTTACACCAAAAATTTAACAAATAGAGGTCGGGCAACAAATTGCCCGATATTACTCTCTTGTGCAACTCAACATCTTTTGTTGGGCCAAGGCCAACCTACAAAAATAATCAAGGAATGAGTGAGGCGAATGCCACTCAAAAATATATAAAAAAACTTTTTAATATTTATTGAGCTAAAATTAATTATATAGGACTTTATATCTAATTATTTCTTGCATCAACTGATTATGGATGATCTTAAGATACTGCACCAATAAGGATATTTAGATAAGGCTTATCTAAATGATCTGCATATTGATAATTAGATAGTGGAGGTTGCAGTGTTAATTCAACCAGTTCAGCCTGTACTAGTAACTATCAAAATTGGCGAAAATGAATATGAATGCCAAATGATAAGTTTATCAGATACGGAATTAGAATTAAGCAGCTCCGAGTATATGGAAAAAGATAGTTCTGTATTATTTTTTGCTAAATATTTCCGAGGAAATGCAACCGTTAGAGAAATAAAATTCGCTCAGTTCTGTTTTACCTACAAGCTGAGCATTGAAACAATTCAATTTCAACCGGGATTAATTATTAATACCCGGTTGTAATAAAAGTAATAACGAAGGTAACTGTTCAGAGGGCTCTCTTGAATCTTGAAGGAGTGCAGGTTTGAGTTCCCTATATTCAACGTGAACGGTTATTAACGAAGTTATAACCAATAGACAAATAAGAATAAAAACAACCAGACAACATCCACAAAGTGCCAATACCAAGCAACGCCTTCAAAAGCAAAGTGTCGTTCAGGAGTAAAATGTCCTCTTTTACAACGAATCAAGATAACAATCAACATTATCGTTCCAATCGTCACATGCAGACCATGAAATCCGGTTAGCATAAAAAAGGTCGTGCCATAAATACCAGAAGCAAGAGTAAGATTCAGCTCAGTGTATGCTTCATGATACTCATAAGCCTGGCAGATTAAGAACAAGATACCCAATGTAATAGTTAAAGCCATACCCAGTAACAATTGAGTCCGCTTATTTAATTTTAGAGCCCAATGCGCCCAAGTAATGGTAACCCCTGAAGTTAATAGAATTAGGGTGTTGATTGCAGCCAAGCCCCATGCTCCCATCGCTTCATGAGCACCAGAAAAAATCTGGTTATTAGGATTATATAATAAAGGCCAAACAGCACTAAAATTAGGCCACAGAGTAATGTGCGTTATAGGATGGATTTCTCCACCTAAAAGCGGTACTGACCAAAATCGAGTAAAAAACAATGCTCCGAAAAAAGCACCAAAAAAGCATACTTCTGAAAAGATGAACCAACACATTCCCCAACGGAATGATTTGTCTACTTGAAGATCGTATACTCCCTTGCTATTTTCATAAATAACTTGGCCAAACCAGCCAAACATCATGCCAACAAGGATACAAAAGCCCAGGACAAAAATATATGGTCCATACCAATCAACATGCAGCCAAGAAGCAGCCCCTACTAACATCGTGGTTAATCCAATTGATCCAACCAAAGGCCAATGACTGGGCTTGGGGACATAATAAGTACCTTGAGCTCCCATTGTGTTTTAATCTCCTGTGTCAATAATACATTCAGCTCGCGCTATTTTTAATTGCTTGCTCTATCCGTTACATCGAATAAAGTATAAGACAGAGTGACTGTCTTAACATTGTCTGGCAAGTCCGTATCCAAATGAAATAGTAACGGCATATCCATCGCCTCATGCCCATTCAATGTCTGCTGAGTAAAGCAAAAACACTCAGTCTTTTTCAAATACTTGGCAGCAATTCCTGGAGTAACACTGGGAATTGCTTGTACCGTCATTTGGTGATCTGTTTTATTCTCAGCATAAAATGCTAATTTAACAATTTCACCTGGATGCACCTTAATTTTCTTCGTTTTTGGGTAAAATGCCCAGGGAATACCGCTGTTGTTGGTAGCAACAAACTCAACGAGTACTTCCCTATCGGTTGCTATAGCCGCTTTACTTACATTATAAGCAACCGCTTCAGGATTAGTTTTACCATTTATACCTAAATTTTTACATAAACTGTTATAGATAGGAATTAAAGCAAAGCCAAATCCAAACATTCCTACTACAACAAGTGACAATATAAGTAACAGTTTTCGCTGTTTTTTTTCCCCACTCATTAGCGCTCGCCTTTTTAATCAATAACTGGTGGCGTTGTAAACGTATGATAAGGAGGAGGAGAAGGCAGAGTCCATTCTAAACCATGAGACCCTTCCCAAACTCTATCCGTTGCAACATCTTTATTTGTTCCTCTTTTCTTCACTGTAGCTATGATGTTATATAGAAACAGAAGCTGACAGAAACCAAAAATAAAGGCACCAACTGTCACTATCATATTAAAGTTGGTAAATTGTAACGCGTAGTCAGGAATTCTTCTCGGCATTCCAGCAAGCCCCAAAAAGTGCATAGGGAAGAACGTTAAATTCACTGAAAATACAGAGAGCCAGAAATGCCATTTACCAAGCGCCTCGTTGTACATATGGCCGGTCCATTTAGGCAACCAATAATAAGTAGCTGCTTGTAGCGAGAAAATAACTCCAGGAACCAGTACATAGTGAAAATGAGCTACCACAAAATAGCTATCCTGATACTGATAATCTGCTGGAACAAGCGCTAACATCAAACCAGTGAAACCACCTATCGTAAATAAAAATACAAACGCTACTGCAAATAACATTGGTGTCTCAAAGGTCATAGCCCCTTTGAACATAGTACTGACCCAGTTAAATACTTTAATACCTGTAGGGACAGCAATTAGCATGGTGGTGTACATGAAAAACAACTCAGCCCCTAAAGGCACTCCAGTTGTGAACATGTGATGTACCCATACTATAAAAGATAACACCGCAATACTAACAGTGGCATACACCATGAAGTGGTAACCAAATAAAGGCTTGCGGCTAAAAGTAGGAATAATTTCTGAAATCACACCAAAAGCAGGTAAAACCAACACATATACTTCTGGATGACCAAAGAACCAAAATATGTGTTGAAATAATATAGGATCACCACCACCCGCAGCGCTAAAGAAACTAGTGCCAAAATGTCTGTCAGCCAACATCATAGTTACTGCACCAGCTAATACAGGCATGATAGCAATCAACAGAAACGCAGTAATTAGCCAAGTCCAGGCGAACATTGGCATCTTCATTAAAGTCATTCCCGGAGCTCGTAAATTTAGAATAGTAGCAATAATGTTAATGGAGCCCATAATTGATGATAATCCCATCATATGGATGGAAAAAATCATAAAGTCGGTACTCGGTGGAGCATAGGTCGTGGACAATGGTGCATACATAGTCCATCCGAAATTAGGGCCTCCGCCTGCATGAAACATTGTTGAGAATAACAGGCAAAATGCAAAGGGTAGAATCCAAAAACTCCAGTTATTTAACCGAGGTAAAGCCATATCTGGAGCACCAATCATCATCGGTATTTGCCAGTTTGCCATACCCGTAAATGCAGGCATAACAACCCCAAAGAGCATCACCAATCCGTGTAATGTGGTCATTTGGTTAAAAAAATTAGGATCCACAAATCGATGACCGGGTTGAAATAACTCAGCTCTGATAACAAGAGCCATAGCCCCGGCAACAAAGAAACTGATCATGGCCAACCATAAATAAAGGCTCCCTATATCTTTATGGTTTGTGGTAAATAGCCATCGTTTTACAAATCCCATAAAACCCTTGCCTTGCTCGGGACCATGATCCTCATGGGATTCTTCTGTGTGTGACAATGTATGACTCATTGCATACCTCCAGCTTGAGCTTTATTAACCATGGTAGGTTGTTGATTATTACTTTCTCTTAATGCAGCAACCTGTTCAGGTTGAATTGTATCCCCTGTATTATTACCCCAAGCATTACGCTCATAGGTTGCAATCGCCGCAATTTCTTCATCTGTTAACTGATCTTTATAAGGTTGCATTGCAGAACCTGGAATACCATTAAGTATCAAATCTATATGGCGCGAAATAGGTTTACCTACTGCAACAGAACTACCTCTAAGTGCAGGATACATAGGAGGTAGGCCTAAACCATTTGCACCATGACATGCAGCACACATCTGCTCATATTTTTGCGTTCCAAGGGTCATCAATTCAGAATAAGCCATTGTTTTTTGAGTTGACGGCTTAGCTTCTGTTTTTAATGTCTGTGCATCTATCTTAGTTTGTTCTGCGACCCATTGATCAAATTTGTCTTGACTCACGGCTTCAACCACAATAGGCATAAAACCATGATTAATACCACAAAGCTCTGCACATTGCCCTCTATATGTACCTGGTTTTTCAATCGTTGCCCATGCTTCATACATGAAGCCAGGGATAGCATCGCGCTTAATTCCTAGTTCAGGAACCCACCAAGAATGGACTACATCATTAGAGGTAACTAAAAATCGAATTTTCTTATTAACTGGTACAACTAAGGGCTTATCTACTTCAAGCAAATACCACTCCCCTTTTTCTACTTTATTTTGAATTTGCTCATAAGGAGTTGATAAATTGCTAAAAAAACTAATACCTTGATCTAAATACTGATATTGCCATCGCCATTGATGACCAACCACTTTAATAGTGACATCAGACTGTCTGCTATCGTCCATGCGCATAAGGACGCGAGTTGCAGGAACAGCCAGACCAACTAAGATTAAAAAAGGAATAACGGACCATATAATTTCTAGACGAGGATTATCATGAAATGTTGCTGGTTTATAGCCTTTTGATTTTCTATGATGGATTAATGAATAAATCATCACTCCAAAGACAACTACGCCAATAATAGCGCATACGACCATAGCTACCATGTGTAGATAATACATATCATTACTTAAAGGAGTTACCCCTTTGTACATATTTAACTGCCAGTTGTCCGCAGCAGCTAGCACTGCTTGTGCAGGAAATAAGGCACAAAGGATTACCACTAATTTACAGATCGTTAACCTGTTTAACATCCCAATCCCTCTTCTCTTTAAAATGGTCACTATAATTGACTCTTATTTAATCGGATTTATTTAACTAACTCTTTCTCTTACCACAAGGAGTAATTGCCTTCGGTTTTAGACTGATTCACCATGTATTTGATTGCCGCAATCACTTCACCAGAAGTACACTTATCGCAGCCCCCATTTTTTGGATGATCTTTTCCTTTGATTACGTCTTCTATAAGAACATCCATATTTTTGGCAATTAAAGGCTTCCATACCTCTCTATCACCAATTTTAGGTGCACCAGATTTACCATCATTATGACACCCTGCACAATTTTCATTGTAAACATTCATGCCATTAGCGGGGTACTTTGCTGCTCCTCCAGCTGACAAGTCTCTCCATTGAGAGCGAGTCAGTGATTTATTCAGAATGTAATCTACTGCAGAAATAATGTCATTATCAGAGCAGGTGACACAAGCACCTCTGATTGGCATAGAGTTAAATCCATGAATTACATGACGATATAATCCAGTTAATCCACTGCTTTTCAGCCGCATATACCAGTTAGAGGGGTCACCAATCAGTGGGGCACTCATATCTCCATTCTGATGGCAAATCAGACAAACTTGATCATATACTTGCTTGCCTCGTGATAGTGAAGGGCGAGCATTAGACGGCGGCAATGTGATAGGATCTGGTGTTGTAACTGTCTTAATATAAGTCGCAATAGCTCGCATGTCTTCGTCAGTTAAATACTTCAAACTATCATGATTCACTTCAGCCATAGGTCCTGCAACTGGCCCGGCCCCATTGAGTAATTCATTATCTTTGAATACCTTAGTGATTTCATCAACAGATGCAGGTTCCAATCCGTATTTAGTGATGTTGGGCGCCCAGTATCCATCGATAAAAGTACCGGTTAAATAATATCTGGTTTTTGGTCCTCCAAACACATTTAACGGGGTATGACACATGCTACAGTGCCCTAGACCATCGACTATATACTTGCCTCTATTCCATTCAGGAGATTGATTCTTCTCATAGGCTATTTCTTGTTTATCTGGGTAGAAAAATAAAACATTCCATCCCACTAAAGTAGAGCGAGCTCCTGGAACATTAAAGGGGAATGGTAAGGACTTGTTCTTTAAATTAACTGGCGGAATGCTCATAAAATAGGCATATAAAGCACGAGCATCATCATCAGTAATCTTAGAAAAATAGATATAGGGGAAAACAGGAAAATAATTTCTCCCTTTAGGATCTTTACCGTCTTTGATGGCTTTTATGAAATCTTGTTCCGTCCAGTTTCCTATTCCCGTTTCTTTATCAGGAGTTATGTTAGGACTATAAAATGTTCCGAATGGTGTTGCTATGGGCAATCCTCCTGCATACGCTGGAGTACCTGCTTTCATATCGGTATGACAGGCAATACAATCTCCCATTTTGGCCAAATACTCTCCACGCGCAACTAACTCAGGGGACATGCCTTGAGCAGGAGTAGCTAGGGGATATTGTGGATAATCCAAATCTGCAGCCGACTCCATGGGCTTAGTACTAACGTTTTCAGCGTGTAAGGATTGACTAATAACACTTAACATTGCCAATGCGGCGGTAACAATCAATTTTCTTTTTAACAAAGAGCCCACGCTCCCTCCTATTTGTTCTTATTTTTTACTTTTCTCTTGAGGAGACAGAATAATTGACGCATTTTATACTCCACAATGGATAAGTTGCAAGAGACCTCTTCGGAAACTCTACTGAGAAAGCGAACTACTCTATATCTTCCGCACTTCCCCCTCAGGGAGTTTCTGATGAGGTCTAATGTTATTCAGCTTTAATATTAAGATTTTTAAAGATAATACTATAAAGTAATTTTGCCTCTCTGGATATTTCTATACAGATAAATTATTAGTAACGAGTTAGATTATTCGCTGTTATACTGCATTTTTTCGTTATACCTCTTTCTCACCACAGCAGAGTTTGGCAAGAGGTTTATTTAATTTGAGGGAGCTAACAATGGCATTTAAACCTGCAGTCGAATTAACAAAATTACAACAAGAAAATCGATTTGTAACTCAAATTGATGGAAAGAAAATATTGCTTATTTGGCATAAGGAACAGATTCACGCTGTCGAATCACAATGTCCCCACTTAAAATTGCCACTTACCAAGGGAAAAATCACTGAAAATAACTCTATAATATGTCCTTTTCACCGAAGTGAATTTGATTTAAATAGTGGTGAAAGTGTCTGTTGGTCTCCATGGCCTCCTGCTCTAGGATCTTTGTTAGGTAAAATTTCTAAGGAAAAAAATCTTAAAATTTATCCAACGCAGGTGGAAGACGGTCAGGTTTATGTTGATGTGAATTAAAGCAATGCCACATATCGAGTAAGATGCTTAAGTTATCTCAGCAATATTAGATTGGCTATTTGTAATTTACTATAGACAACACCTGTAAGATCGTCAGTCGGGCAATTTGTTGCCCGACCTACTTCTTAAATTGATGCCATTACGTGAGCACTTAAATTGAATAAAGTGTGTCCTATTTGTAGAAGCCAAATACCATCCCAAGACAAAATGTGTTATTATTTCGCTCTTATTATTTTACTTAGTATCAATTATGTTTGTGTATTTGAATGGATTAATTCTCGGCCTATCTCTAATCATGGCTTTAGGCCCACAAAATATTTTCCTAATCAGACAAGGAGCAAGAAGAAATCATGCTGCTTTGTCGACAGCAATTTGCTTTATTTGTGATATAATTCTAGTGGGTGCAAGCGTCGCTGGATTACATGAGTTACTATTAAGTCATCCTACTTTGCAAATTTGGATGATTTGGCTAGGCTCCGCCTTTCTCCTTTATTATGCAATAAAAACTTTGCGTAGTGCTTTTTCTAAAAAAGAACCTACAACTGATCAAACTGATCAGCAACATAATAGAATGCAAATTATACTTTTTGCTTTAGGCTTTAGCTTACTTAATCCCCATGCCATCATTGATACTCTAGTCATCGTTGGTAGTGGAAGCAGCCAGTTCCCAGATCAAGAAGTAATATTCCTGTTAGGAGTAATTACTTCGAGCTTACTTTGGTTTAGTTCTTTATTTTTTACCACGCGCTATTTCTCAAATATCTTAACCAGGGCCTCAGTATGGCAAATTATAGAATTGTTCAGTGGTTTATTAATGGCCTATATCGGCATTAGATTGGCGGTAGGTAATATGTAGTCAGCAAGATAAAAATAAGCGGCTTAATAATAGAAAGGGCCAATCAGTGTGTCGCCAATTGACCCAGTGGAATGACACATAGCAAGTCCAACCTCGCATCACCAATATCTCACAAACCCGATACAGGTGTCAATATTTTTGCCATGATTACTCTCAGTATTTCGTTGTAAGTTTCACAAAGATTCTATTGTTGTTCTAATTTTAATCGGTTACACTTTCTCTTTTAATAATATAAAAGTAATTATGTTTTACGGGGACACAGTTCAAGACACAAGGCAGTTATTTTTTACTAGTTGGGAAAAATATCAACATAAGAAACTGCTATCACCTTTAGAAAATGAAATTGTACAAGTAATACTGGCGCATCCTGAATACCATAAGACGATTGAAAACAGCAGTAAGTTCCAGGAACATTCTTACTATCCCGAGTTAGGAGAAACCAATCCTTTTTTACATATGGGACTTCACCTTGCTGTTAGGGAACAAGTTGCAACAGATCGCCCCTCAGGTATTCAGGCGATTTATGCGAGTTTGGTGAAAAAATATTTCGACCCGTTGGTTGTTGAACATTTAATCATGGAACAATTAGCGGAATTTTTGTGGCTATCGCAAAAAAATAATTTACCACCAGATGAGCAACAGTACCTAAAAGTATGCTCCCAACTTTGCGAAAATTAAGACAATATCCGACGCGACAGCGTAAGCGTTCGCTATAACTTCTTTTGAAACTCTAATAAACCAATTGCTATTTTAGCTGGGTATCTTGATAATTATCAGTTAAGATGAGTAATTTAATTGAACTGACACAGTATTTATGAGCAGCCAGGAAAAAACCACCCATTTTGGATTTGAATCAGTCGCATGGGATGAAAAAGAAAAGAAAGTAGCCGAGGTTTTTCACTCCGTAGCTAAAAATTATGATCTGATGAACGATCTAATGTCTATGGGAGTTCACCATCTGTGGAAACGATTTACCATCGAGCTAAGTCATGTTCATCCTGGACAGAGCGTCCTTGATCTAGCAGGCGGCAGTGGTGATCTCACTCGATTATTATCCAAAAAAGTGGGAGATACAGGCCAAGTAATTCTTGCTGATATCAATGCAGCAATGCTTCAAGTTGGTCGTGATCGTTTATTGAATGAAGGACTTTATAAAAACATTCACTTTGTACAAGGCAATGCTCAGTGTTTGCCGTTTGCAGAGAATAGTTTTCATTGTATTACCATCGGATTTGGACTTAGAAACGTAACAGATAAAGAAGAGGCATTACGTTCTATGTACCGAGTATGTAAACCTGGTGGAAAGCTTATGGTTCTGGAATTCTCAACACCTACATTTCCAGGATTAAAACCAATATATGACTGGTATTCGTTTAATATTTTGCCTAAATTAGGAAAATTATTTGCTGAAGATGAGGATAGTTATCAATATCTTGCTGAATCGATACGAATGCATCCTGATCAATCGACTTTACAGGCATTGATTGAAAAAAACGGATTTGAAGATTGTCATTATCATAATTTAAGTGGGGGCATTGTTGCTTTGCACATTGCCTACAAATATTGAGTTGATTATGTTAAAAAAATATTCCTTAAAAGCACTGCAAAAAGCCATTAATCAAGCAATGAATCTTGATGAACACATGCCTGAAAAGCTAAAAGCGCTGCATGGTAAAGTGCTTAAAATGATTATCATGCCTTTAAATGTCAGCTTTTTTATCCAATTTGATGAAGACAAAATGCTCTTGTTAGACAGGTACGACAACCAACCAGATACCATTATTCATAGTAGCCCCATAGGTTTAATAAAGCTTAGTTTACTTCCTGCCTCTAAAGCCCGTTCTTTATTCAATGACAAAGTCCATATGTCTGGAGACATAGAGTTAGGGCAAAAAGTTAAAAAACTATTTGACGAAATGGACATAGATTGGGAAGGGCATTTAGCTCATTTTACAGGTGATGTCGTAGCCCATCAAATCGGTTCATTAGTGCGTAAGAGTATAGAATTTAAAAGACAACTTAGTCAAAGTATGCGCCATAATGTCACTGAATATCTTCAAGAAGAATTACGTCTATTTCCTTCGCGCAATGAATTGGAAGACTTCTATGACGATGTAGATGAGCTTTCTATGAATGTCGAACGAGCTCAAGCACAAGTCAATCAATTGCTGAGTAAGAATGAAACCCATTAAACAATTTATGCGCTTCATCTCTATTAATGTGCTGCTAGCAAAATATACATTTAAAAGTATCTTACTGCTGCTAAAGGTACTCCTACCCTTACGTTTTGTAACATGGCTCAATCCATACTATTGGTTTCAAAAAAAAACAACTTCAACGCAAGAGTCCCCCCGATTGTCACTACGTGATTTTAAACCATTGCTTACTACGCTTGGTACAATTTTTTCTACTCACCAAGACGTAATTCCTGAAATGATAAAGCGAGAATTTAACAAGTTAAAAAATAAGGCCTCTCCTGAAATCCACCCAAAAACTGAAATTGTTATAGAGCGAAGCGGAGAACAGTATTGTTTAGAAGTAGAAACAAAAGCCAATAAAACAGATGATTTAGGCGCACACATAAAGAAAATATGGAATGAGCTTAATCTCTCTCAGTTTACTAGTGAAGAAATGGTACAACAATTAGGTTCTCTGGTAAGTAAAGGTAAAGAATTAAAAAAACAAGTGACTGACTCCCTGCAGCTCAATATAACGGAATTTATTCAAGAAGAGCTACGTGTCTTTCCATCACGAGATGAATTAAACGATTTTTTCAATGATGTAGATGAGTTATCATTAAGTGTTGGACGTTTACAAGCGCATATTAATCAATTAATGAGCTCTCATGAAATCAATTAAACAACTAATACGCCTTATTCATATCAACTATATCCTTGCCAGAAATGGCCTGGACAATGTAGTAGTATCTTTAAGAATATTTGCTCCTATTCGCTTTATCGTTTATTTAAATCCGTGGAACTGGTTTCGTAAAGAACATTTGACTCGAGGGCAAGCACTACGTAAAACACTAGAAGAATTAGGTCCGATATTTATTAAGTTCGGCCAGGCTCTGTCAACTAGACCAGACATTCTACCAGAAGATATCGCAATAGAATTTAGTAAATTACAAGATAAAGTGCCGCCATTCTCTAGCGAAAAAGCCATGGAAATTCTTGAAAAGGTCTATGGACAATCTCCTCATGACTTTTTTGCTCTATTTGATCCTATTGCCTTAGCTTCCGCATCCATGGCTCAAGTTCATGCAGCAACATTAAAAACGGGAGAAGAGGTTGTCATTAAAATACTCCGCCCAAACATGCGTCGTGTTATAGAACAAGATTTAAGTATTATGCATACCATCGCCTCCTTGGCTGAACGATATTGGCCAGAAGGACGGCGGCTAAAACCCAAAGAAATAGTCACAGAATTTGAGCATACTTTATTGGATGAGCTCGATTTATTAAGAGAAGCGGCCAATGCAACACAATTGCGCCGTAATTTTATGAACTCCCCCTTATTATATATTCCTGAAATATATTGGGATTACTCACGCAAAAATATAATGGTCATGGAACGTATACGTGGCATACCCGTTTCTGACGTATATAATTTACAACAACACGGCATTGATATTAAAAAACTAGCTGAGCGAGGAGTAGAGATCTTCTTCACTCAGGTATTCCGTGATTGTTTTTTTCATGCCGATATGCATCCGGGTAATATCTTTGTTTCTTATAAGCACCCCCACGATCCACAATATATATGTATTGATTTTGGCATTATTGGGACACTAAATGATAATGACAAGCGCTATTTGGCTGAAAACCTTCTAGCCTTTTTCAATAGGGACTACCGCCGTGTCGCCCAATTACATGTGGAATCAGGCTGGGTAGCACGTGACACCCGTATTGAAGAATTTGAAAGTGCTATACGAACTGTTTGTGAACCTATTTTTGAAAAACCATTAAAAGATATTTCTTTTGCTCAAGTGGTATTACGTTTATTCCAAGTCGCACGAAGATTTCATATGGTGGTTCAGCCTCAACTGATTTTATTACAAAAAACTCTACTAGCTATTGAAGGTTTAGGTCGTCAACTTTACCCAGACTTAGACCTGTGGACAACAGCAAAACCCTTTTTAGAAAAATGGATCAAAGAACAAATTGGAGTGAAAGCATTTTTACAACAATTAAAATTAAATTTGCCCTTCATGACAGAGCAACTTCCTCATTTGCCCAAATTGGCTTTTGATGTACTGCAACTGAAAAAAGAACAGTTAATTATAAAAAAAGAAAGAATGACAAATAACCAGTTTGAACATCGCGCACAAAGCCTGCAATGGAAAAGTATCGCTATAGGTGTATTTATTTCGCTGCTCCCCATCGGAATGATTAACTATTTCCATCTCTTAAATTCTAGGCATCTCGCATTGATTACCTTAACCGGCGCAACATTGGCAGGTCTTTTTGCACTCATTAACCGTAAAGCAAGGAGTTAACATGGGATTAAGCGGCATTAGTCCATTGTCATTATTACTCATATTAGCTATTATTATTGCCCTCTTTGGCACCTCTAAATTAAAAACTATAGGAACTGATTTAGGAGAGGCAATAAAAAATTTCCGACGTGCCCTAAACGACGATCATTCGGATAAAACTAAAAAAGACGAGAATAAGCCCTCATGAGTAGCGGAGAGTTATTACTAACATTGATTGTTGCCCTAATAGTCTTTGGGCCTTCCAAGTTACCAATGCTGGCAACTCATCTTGGTTTATTGATACGTAAAATAAATCAAATCAAAGAACAAGCCACTGCATTTTGGCAACAACAGCTCAATGAGCATCAATTACAAGAAAATCAACGTCGAGCGGAACAAGGAGATAAGCAATACCAAGAAAAAACTCTTGAGCGAACTGAAAATTAAACTTCACCCAAGATGGCAAGAACGATTTTGAGGGAGTCACAAGGTAGGTTGGACCTTTTGGCCAAACACGAGCTCAGATGTACCCCCATTATCTTTGTCGGGCCAAGGGCCCGACCTACAATTATGTCATTAAATGAAGCAAGAGCAGCCCAAAATCCTCCTAACAAGCAAGAGCCAAATGCTGTCTTTGCCGCATTTTTATTCCAAGAAAACAAACGATCAATGCCCCCAAGCAAGCACAGGCAGGAATAAGCAATAAGGCGGATTGATAAGCCACGAGGCTATATAATTTTATCCCTCCATCGCCTACGGTTCCCGTCCAAAACAGATCCATGAGTTTCCCTATGATGGTATGAAAGAAAGAACCACCAAGCATATTAACGCAGTTAAGAAAGGCAACAGTAACCCCTAAATAATGAGGTTTTACTAAATTAGCCCCTGCTGCAAACACGATAACCTGATAACAACACATCACACCTATAGCAAAAAACAAACATGCTAAATACCACCAATGATAATTTTTACAGGATAATAAAGCGATAAATGCGAGGGCCATACCAAAACCGCATAAAGCAATTACTGTGTAATTACCCAATTTTTTACTACAAAAGGCTAATAATGGTCCTCCACCAAGCATGCCCAAAAAAACAAAGGAGATGAGTTGTGCCGCGCTACCCTTGCTTATTGAGTAAGCCTCCATTAAATATGGAATGCCCCAAACATCACTAAACCCTTCCAACGAGCCAACCATTAACAGATTGGACAAGGCAAGCATCCAAATTACAGGAGAAGAGAGTAATGTTTTAAAATGTTTTATTTTAAATGATTCATTATTTACTTCATTATTTTCTTTATTGTGATTGGGTCGCAAAAAACAATAAGCACCATAACCAATCAGCATAGAAATTAATGCAAGTGCTACTGCTACATACTGCCAATCAAAAGTTTCAATGAGTAAACTAATTGGTTTACCACCAAATATTGCCCCTATTAAACCTACGGTGAACGAAAGTCCTATCATTTTGGTATACTGCTTTTCAAAAAACCATTCTGAAACGACTTTGGATACACCCAAAAAACCTACGGCTGAACCAGCTCCGACTAAAAATCGACTAAAACACGCCAAATACCAGTTATCCGAATAAGTAAAGAGTAATGTAGCAAGGCCGCAAAGCAAAGCGAAAATAAAAACGATATATTTGGCACCAAAGCGATCTAAAAGCATTGCGACAGGAATCTGCATGCCGGAATAACCGTAATAATAAAACGCAGCGATCACTCCAAACTGACTGCTACTAATAGAATATTGCTCCATCATTTGTTGCATCATCAAACCAGGCCAAAGGCGCAAGATAAATTGATATGCAAAGAATAATAAGGGAAAAAGCCACATGGCATAGGGTAAATAATTATTTTTGGACGTCAACATGCCCCACCTCATCCTAAAAAATCTTTTAACGTTTAATCACATGAAATCAGCCAATTTGATTGTCCGCTTAGGCCCCTCTCCCTAGAGAGGCACGGATAATCAGAAACAGCTGACCGCTCTAGGGCAAGTGGGGCAAGAGAATAATATTGATAATAATGTTTTGAATTGATAAATAATTGCAGCACAATAAGCTACGAGCAGAGTCATCTACCCGTACTGAATTGCTTATGTTAAGGCCGCTGTTATTCATATCTAGAGAAATAAGTTTTACGTTTTCAACTAATCTTATTAAAGTAACAAACTGAGCATTTGTTTGTCAATAATTAATTAATAATATTTTCATCTTAAATGAAATCTATGCTAATTTGTATAACCCCATGTATTAATATAGATTAGGTCAATTGTAATCATACAAAGGAACTGTGATGAATAATAAAATTAAAAATTTATTTTTATTTTTTTTTTTACTCTAAGTATTTGTAATGTGGTTTTTTCTCAACCCACCATAAACATTGATACCACACTAACAGATGAGTTCAATAATGGAACCCCCGGTCAGAACAAAGACTCTTTTACAAAAGATACTCCGGTCATTTATATCATTTGGAAATCCGATCAATTAAAACAAGGACAAAAAATTAAAGCCGTCTGGATAGCAGATGATACTCATAATGTAGCACCAGCAAATTTTAAAATTGACGAAGCAGAAATGGTGTTAGATGAGGGTATGAAAGGAAAAATATTAAATAATTTGCCCTTCGTACACGACAATTTTTCATACGGTTGCGCCAGGTGGCATAGCAGGTTGCTTTTCTAGCCTAATTTTATCAAGACATTCCGAAAAAAGAGCCTTTTTGTAGAACAAATTCATTAAGATATCAACAACGAAATCCAAGCCATATCGGAATAAGCTAATAGCTGGCCTACGATGTGTTTTGATAAGGATCGGTTTTGCCTCATGACGCCATTCTCCCATTTTATGGCACCAGCAGAAAGCAATTGCTAATAAGGCCATGAGTTTATTCACACGATCAAGCTTAATCATATGAGTGTCTTCAAAATTAAAGCCACGCCCTTTGAGGCATGAGAACAGCGTTTCAATTTCCCATCTCCAGGAATATTTACTGATCGCTAAGCCAGGGAAATCTGGTGTGACAATAATGAGATAATCATTGTCTGGGAGCCTAAGTCCAGCAACATAGAGTTCGTGTCCAAGTATCGATCTTTTTCCATACAATGAGCGTTCGTGGTGCAGTGGCAAGTCACGAAACAACGCTTTTATTTTAATTGAACGGCCTCGTGAATCCGTTGTAAGCAGATTATCTTTCACTCGGATCCAAAAAGGAATTTGTTCTTTTATGAGCCAACCAAACCACTCTGTTCCGATGAACTCTCGATCGGCTAACAACCCAGCGATGCACGATTTTCCAAAAGAATGGATAAATTTTTGTATCAGAGTAATACGCTCTTGGGTATCAGAATTACCTTTTTTATCAAGCAAAGTCCAGTATATCGGAATAGCAATTCCTTTAAATGCAATCCCCAGAGTCAAAATGTTAATGTTTGATTTGCCCCATTGCCAGTTCGTACGATCCATCGTTAAATACCAGTGTCCATCCGTTACAAAAAATAAGCGAAAAATAAAACCGGCAATCATTTCAAAGTCAATGACAAACTCAGCAAAAAAGCGTTGTAGTCGTCTGTATCGTGAGGTTTGCTCTGCTTTGCTACTCATTGAGCAAGCAATTTTATTCAAGTTGACTGTTCGTGTGGTTAACAGCGCCAATAACATTTTGGCAAAACAAGTGACTCGCGCCTTGTTCCAATTAAAGCTTGTATTTAAAATAACGGTCAACTCGTTGATATGATCCATAATATAACCTCTTCTCGACAAGCGAGATTATATTTATCTTTCAACGAGTTGCTACTAAATTAAAAAATTGTCGTGTACGAAGTAATTTGCCAGGAACTTTTTGGGATGGAACATTTTCTATGAGTAAACCCAATAGTGGTTGGCCAACAGGACAATACCATGCGGATATCTTTGTGGACGGCGCCTTAGTAAAAAGCCTCCCATTTAAGATTGCAGAGGCTAAAGCAGTCAACGCAGCTTCACTTAAAAACGTCAATAAATCTGATGGATGGGGCGCAATTGCAACAGATATGGCAAGCCACGATAAAGATCGTGCTTATGGCATTGGAGGAGGTCCTAGCAAAGAAGAAGCGGAAAATAATGCGCGAAAATTCTGCACAGAAGCAGGTGGAGAGCAATGTAATGTTGTAGTCACCTATCAGCAATGTGGTGCAGTTGCCTGTTCCAAAGAGCATCTAGGAGTTGGCGTTGGTGATTCTAAAGAACTATCGGAACAAACCGCTAAAAATGATTGTAAAGATGCTGATTGCACCATTATCGCATCAGATTGTAATTAATAGCATCTTCCTCCCTAAATACATTAGGTAATACGTAATCCAGGATCAAGGCTCGAATCATGTTTCGCTCCCGGGTTACGGCCACCACTACCTAAACAGGTTACCGTATCAGTTTAGGAAGATAAAAACTCTCAAAGACCGTTTTTAAAAGTCATGCTAAGATCATAATTTGCCTATTAATGATCTAAATTCAATGCCTCATTCAATACTTTATACCTTTAGACGTTGCCCTTATGCCAT
This sequence comes from Legionella sp., assembly GCA_027437055.1. Lineage (GTDB taxonomy): Bacteria > Pseudomonadota > Gammaproteobacteria > Legionellales > Legionellaceae > Legionella. The sequence continues at coordinate 19,772 of DAIAOV010000021.1, forward strand.
CAGAGCAAGGATGGCTTTAGCTTATTCTCATATTCAGGTAGAACACCATGAGGTTGATCTTAAAAATAAACCTGACGACATGTTAAAGGCATCAGCCAAAGGAACTGTTCCCGTGTTAATATTAGAAAATGGTCAAGTTATCGATCAGAGCATTGATATTATGATGTGGGCATTAGACCAATCGGATCCCCATGACTGGTTAAATCCACAATTAAAAGATAGGAGTGATAAATTAATTTACACCAATGATGTTCTTTTTAAACCCCTATTAGATCGTTACAAATATTCGCAAAATCCAGAGGATGCGGTGCGCTACAGAGAACAAGCACAACCTTATCTCCAACAACTGAACTTTTTATTAATGAACCATCGCTATCTACTCACCGATCGGATCAATGTCGCTGATGTCGCATTATTTCCCTTTATTAGACAATTTTGCATGGTCGATAAGCAATGGTTTAAACAGAGTGATTACACACAACTGCAAGCATGGTTGCAATCTTTTTTAGATTCAGAGTTGTTTCTTTCTGTTATGAAAAAAACTCGTAGGTTGGACCCTTGATCCATCGCGGTCAGGTTAAGACAATTTTGGTAATTGTCTTTCCCACGTAGGAGATGAGGACTCTAGGAATATTTTTGTACAATTAATTTTTATTACTCATAGCTTTGATCCCCTCTACACCGCGCGTAGCGTGGGCGAGAGGGTTAGGGTGAGGGGGATCAACCCACAATTACTTTTAAACACCACCTTCCAAACGCATCTTTAGCAAATATACAATTGCTTTTTTCTTCGCATCAGGCATGTTGGGCGATTCAAGGAGGCGTACACTGTAATCAATGAAACTATTTAATCTTTCTTGCGCTGTTTGCGTTGTCTCATTGGTGTCTGTTTGCATATTTTTGTAATTATCTTCTAATTCAATAGCAATTTGCTCTAATGTTTTTTCATCGGGTTTTTGCACCTTATCTAAGCCTGCTCGTTGGCTTACCGTAGTAATTCTATCTTTCAGTGCATTTAATTCAGTGTCTGAAACAACTAATGCAGCATTATTAGCCCCCATTAATGCTCGCTTTTTATTTAAGTTATTATTTTGATCTTTTTCCCAATTTTCTCTATCACCTTGGAAAGCAAGAACAGTCATTAATACTCTAAAATCAATATTCTTACGTTCAAATAAAGCTCTATTAGTAATGCTAATTGTCCAATCATTCTTTACTC
>DAIAOV010000021.1:21000-36284 GCA_027437055.1 Legionella sp.
TTCTTGATCAGTCACTGGATCATAAATTGTAAAAGTTGTTCCCCAAAAATTCATTGCAGCTCTAGCAAGTTTCGTTGAGCCATCTCGACCATAAATATCAAACGTAGGGAAAAAAGTAAAAATCCGTTCCTCTGCATAGCCAAGGAAACTTTCATTTCGGTCATAAATATCAAAATGAGCGGTGTAAGAAAAAAACTTTGAACGAGCAGTTGCTATTCTATTGTCAAAGGGATCAAAAAACTCATACGTCAGTAAAAAACTAAAAAATTTTCGATATAAGGTACCTAGCTTATGAGTCTTTGTTTCAATATCAAAACTGGTGGTTAAGCTGACCCAATGCTCAGTAATATAAAACTCATTTGGGACTTCATTATCGGCATAGAGGTTGTTTGAGTTAATGAAGAGAAATAAGACAAATAAAGTCGCAAATATTTTTTTCATAATTACTTCCATATTTAAAAGTGAATTTACATCGTAGCTTCACTGACTTTATACGTATGTTTGATAAACACGTATCAGTTGAGCAGCCCCAATTCTTTCATCGTACAGGCCATTAGCCCTCATCCGTAGGATGAACGCGCTTATTATAAGAGAGGATGCTTAACGAAATATTAAAAAAAGAGACTACATTTGAAGAACGATGATGTTTATACCCACTCTATGAACAATAGACATAAAACATCATCGATAAAAAATAAGTTATATCGTACCAAAACAACTTTTTTGATAACGGCCTAATGCCATTAAAGGCCAACAATGGCGATATAAATTATAATTAATCATAAACGCTGCGGAAGCTATAGCCTCTTTTTTCTCCTGTTGCAAAGAAGAGATACTTTTTCGTTGTCCTTCCCCATATCCTGGGAAGCCACAACCAGTATAATACTCCTCGTCCCACGTGCCTTGGGAATTCATCGTATCACACAAATAATCAATTCCTTCTTGCACCGCAGGATGTTTATATTGCTCAACGGCCATCAAGGCTAGCAATGCCCATGCAGTTTGCGAGGGAGTACTCGGACCACGACCGTGTTGTGTTACATCAACATAAGAAGCACAAGACTCACCCCAGCCACCATCAGAATTTTGATGCGCAATAAGCCATTGAATCGCTTGTTGGATTGCTGGATTGTTGATGTCCTCTCCTACTGCGCGTAGAGCAGGCAATACAGTTCCAATACCATAAATATAATTGACACCCCAACGACCAAACCAACTACCATTAGCTTCTTGTTCTTGATAAATATAGTCGAGAGCCTTTCTCACAATGGGATTTTCCCTGGTATACCCCATCATACCTAGTGCTTCAAGTACGTGTGCAGTAACATCCACGCTTGGCGGATCTAAAATTTCGCCAAAATCAAAAAAGGGAAATTTAGCTAAAAAGAAATTATTATTTTCTCTATCAAATGCAGCCCAGCCACCATTTTTATCTTGCATTCCGAGAAGCCACTGTGTCCCGGCTTTAATAGCCATTTTACACTGTACATTCTCAGACTCTGATAATGAAGCATGCCATAAGGCCATCAGTACTTCCGCTGTATCATCAATGTCAGGATAGTTGGCATTCTCAAACTCAAAAGCCCACCCTCCAGGAGCAAGTTTAGGATTATTTATACTCCAATCACCACCAACAAGTATTTGCTTTTTCATTAACCAACGACAAGCCGATTGTACTTGGGGATGAGAGGACTCTACCCCTACTTCTTTCAGAGCATTAACCATAAGACTAGTATCCCAAACAGGAGATACACAAGCTTGCACCTGCATGGTTTCATTGTCTTCAATACTGAAACTGTCAAAACCGGCAATACCCTTTTGCATCACAGGATGATCCAATGAATGCCCTGTTAATTTCAAAGCAATCAAGGAGTAAACCCATGGCGGTTGTATCCCACCCCATGAACCATCAGCCTCCTGATGCTCAACAATCCACTGAATTGATTTTTTGACTGCTAAACCACGCCCAGGTTTCCAGGGCATACGATTATATAATTTGAATCCTTTTTCAATGACTTTAAAAATAACGCCCCAAGCTCCCTTGCCTTGTGTTTTTTGAAAATGGGCATCCTGCAAAAATAAATCCGTTAAAGCACAATGAGCAGGGATAGAACATACTGGACGTTCTGCCATAACTATCGTTAAGGGAACAACTGTGGCACGAGCCCAACTGGCAAAGGAATAAATATTAAATGGAAACCAAGAGGGTAAAAAAATGATTTCTGGAATTAACGTTGGAATTTGCTGCCAAGACCACTGGCCAAAAAGTGCTAACCATATTTGAGTAAAAACACGAACCTTAGAAATTCCACCTTTGGCAATAATGAATTCTCGTGCTAACACCATATTAGGAGCATCTTTGCTTACCCCAGAGAGCATTAAAGCAAAATAACATTCAACTGTAGTGCTCAAATCGCCAGGCCCTTGAAAATATAATGGCCAAGATCCGTCGTCCTGTTGATTTTTTAAGATATGATTCACAATTTTTTGTTGACGCTGCTCATCGTGAACTCCTAAAAAATAAAGAAGAAGTAAGAACTCTGCCTCCATAGTGCTATTTGAATCTAAAGGAGCAATCCAATACCCCTCTTGATGTTGAATGCTAAGAGCGTAGTCTGTAGCACGTTTGATCACTAAATCCAATAAAGTTCTTTTGGGTTCAATCATGATAGCTCCGATCACTTAAAATCATGTTAAGGTCTAATATGTTGAAACATTTCGAGTATATAGGGCCTTCCATAAATACAGATATACTTGTTTTCTTGATATTTTTATAGATTGTCGTTTAGCAATATAGGACAAATCTTTAAGGGTATTTAAAGTTTCCTGGGCAATAAAGAAGGGAACCAGGCAAGCAAATTTGACACGGCGATTATTAACGGCCTGAATGTAAAAAGCAGCATCATTCAGATAAGAAAAAGCCAGATCTCGCCAACTCTCTATTAGTTTGCTTTCTTTTGTAGATAATTCACTTACAAATTGATCAAGATTGTCATAAGAATTATTGCCTTGATAGGGTAAATAAAGGCGTCCATTACTTAGATCCTTAGGAATATCACGTAAAATATTCGTTAATTGCAGTGCTTTCCCAAAATTTACAGCCTTAGGTAATAACGTATCCAAATTATCTTTAGCATAATCTGGGATATGAGTGAAACATAATTTTGTCCAGAACTCACCGACACAACCAGCAACAAGATAAAGATAATTATCAAGCTCTCTATCTGTAGAAAAATGAATAAGTTCTTTTTGGCTATCAAAATAATTTAAATCGATTAATTGTCCTTCTATGATTTTATGTAATACCTCTTGTATATATTTTTTATCTTGCAATGGCTGCTCATTAAGTAATTCAACTACAAAAGGGATATTTTCTATAAGAAATCGGTCTGAATCTGCAAAGTAAGAAAGATAAGGTTTAACTTTTTGATTTACTTCACTTAAAAGGAAAAAATGGGAAGACTCACTGATTAATGTTTTTAATCGTATCAGCAGTTCCCGCCTAAACACTACAGGAATTGTGCTGTAATCAGCTAAGGTATCGGTTGCTCGCGCAAGCAAATAAGCTAAAGAAAGTGGTAAACGCACAGAATTAGGAAGATAACGCAAACTTAAATAAAAGCTTCTAGAAACGGACTTGAGTAACGGCCAAAATGAGATTTTTCGTTGAGCTAAGTAATTACCTTGATTTAGTTTTTTTCTAGCAAATTCCACGCTGTAATCTCTTAAGATCTAACCTTTAACACACCATTGAACAATTCCTGAAAAGCAAGTGCTTAACTTTTCAAACCGATTTAATTTTATTTTCCTGTTTTCTAAAATCAACTGAGGATTTTTTTTAATCTTTTTCAACAATGAGAAATAAGTTTTGGTCATCACTCGCAAACTTAAAGAGCCAGTACGTGAGACATGTCGTTCTAGCTGACGCGATTTCTCATAATAGTGTTCTGCTTGGCTAATAATCTCATTAACCGCCTTGATTACCTCTTCTTCATTGTCCACTACCATCTGATGAGAAATATCTTCATCATGTTCCACCCACTCCAAGGGTATAAACAATTTACCATTTTTTGCATCAGCAGAAACGTCACGTACCACATTAGTTAATTGCAAGGCAATTCCACGATACTCTGCCATCTTCTGTGTCAACTCGCCGCCTTTATAGCCCCAAATGGCAATACACGCTAAACCAACACTTGCAGCAACACGATAACAATATTGATAAAGATCTAAGAAATTTTCGTATCTATTTTGTTGGATAGACTGCAACTGCCCTACAAACATGTCATGAAAATAACTAAAAGAAATATTATATCTTATTATAGTTTGTTGAAATGCAGGCCAAAAGGAATGTAAGGTATCTTCGGGAAGAAGTTCCTGCTCATCAAATGATGACGCATTTAAAATAGCTTCCGTTTTACGATAAAAATCGTTTAATTGTTTTATCTTCTCATCCTCAGGCGAATCGCTATCAGCAATATCATCTATTGCTCTCATCCAAGCATAAATAGCAAACAAAGAATCACGCTTTTCTTTATTGAGCGTCAACCACATCCCATAATAAAAATTGCTTCCGCTTTTTTTTACAAGCTCTCGACAATGCAGATAAGATTGTTCCATGTTTCTGTTGCAATCATTGCCTTTTCTTATTGGTAATCTTCTACTCATCATTTTTTATGTTCTCACATTTTAAATGGTCAGAATACATGTGATTTATACCCATGCGATGAAGCGAGGGAATTAAAGCTCTAGCTGTATATGCCCAAGAAAGCCAAGAGGGAGCAAATTTTTCTACCAATCCTTGTTCCACTGCTGCAATAATAGCGTTAACAACTTTTTGCGGCGAAACAGGCTTTGGCGATTTGAAGGGATAGGGAGAACCACGCGTTGAAAAAAAATCAGTTTCGACTGGACCAGGAAGAACCATAGACACATGGATTCCTTGGGACTTTACTTCGTTCTGAACTGCTTCAGTGAGTCCAACAACGGCAAATTTACTGGCAGAATAAGCTGCTTCAAGGGGGGCTGCAAGACGTCCTGCAACTGAAGCAATATTAATGATACATCCCTTATGACGAGCTACCATGGAAGGCAATACTTCTTTCATGGTATATACTACGCCTAAATAATTAACACGCATTATTTTTTCAAAGAGATCAATTTCAGTTGTATTAAATGATCCAAAAGCCCCTATACCGGCACAATTAATAAGAATATCTATAGGCCCCAGTTGCTCCACCATGGTATGAATTGCTTGTTTGACTTTATCAGGATGGCTCACATCGGCAACACTAATAGCACCTTGTCCACCAATTTCTTTTAATACTATTTCTAGTTCTTGCTGAGAACGTGCAACTAAACCTACTTTGGCCCCGCGTTCGGCAGCTGCTTTAGCCATAGCTCGACCAATTCCACGTGAAGCTCCTGTAATAAGCACTACCGCATTTTTCCATCCCCCAAAATGCGCCTTATATGAGTATGTTCCTTTCGTTTTAGCTATCTTCAAATCCATTAATCACATCACTGTTTCATATTTATTTATAATGTCTCAATAGGTTTCTGAACTCTACACTTAAACCACAAAAATAGAGACAATTGCTCCTACATTAATTGAGAAAATACGTTCATGGATGATAAATCAATTATTTTTCAATTGTCTTAAGTAAGAACTAATCTATCATTTTTCTCTATCTTAAAATAGCTCTACCTCCAATATATTTTGTACATTAAAAAGCAAAAAAACAAAAATGACTAGAATATAGACAATTTTAAATTTCGTCATTATCCCATGACTGTCTTACTCACAATAATAACTCTTAGTGTTAACGGCCATGCGGATCATATTTCAAATCGACATCCGTAAAGCGCGAAAACACTGGACTCGCAATAGGCAATAACATATTCTATGGAGATTTTATATTTGCCAGAAATAACTTCCGTATAAAACGACGATACAATCAGTCGCTTTATCCAAATAGTTATAATAACGTAAGGAGACAGCATGGGTGTTCCATTAAAACAACAATTGCATATAGCCAAATATATTATTGGAAAGCGTTTACGCAACATTAAACGTTATCCGCTTGTTTTAATGCTGGAGCCTTTATATCAATGTAATCTTGAATGTGCTGGCTGCGGAAAAATTGATCACCCTAAAGAAATTCTGGCAAAACGGATGAGCGTTGAGGATGCGTTAAAGGCAGTTGATGAGTGTGGTGCCCCCATGGTGTCCATTGCAGGTGGAGAACCACTAATTCATGAGAAGATTCCACAAATTGTTCAAGGAATTATTGCACGAAAAAAATATGTTTATTTATGCACTAATGCATTACTTCTAAAGAAACGAATACATGAATTTACTCCATCTCCTTACCTGACTTTTTCTATTCATCTTGATGGTAATCGCGAACGGCACGATGCTTCTGTATGTCGTACCGGTGTTTATGATAAAGCGGTGAAAGCGATTCAATTAGCTAAAGAACATGGACATAGAGTAAGTATCAACTGCACTCTCTTTAATAATGAAGATGCGGCAGAAGTTGTCGATTTCTTTGATAGTGTTACAGCGATGGGTGTTGATCAAATAACCCTATCTCCTGGTTATAGCTATGAACATGCTCCTCGCCAAGATGTTTTTCTTTCTCGCACTCAAACGAAACAACTATTCCGTAATATCTTGAAAAAAAGAAAAGAAAAAACAAAAAACTGGCCGCTGTCGCACTCCCCCCTTTACCTAGATTTTCTAGCAGGTAATCAAACCTATCAATGCACCCCTTGGAGTAATCCTAATTACGGCATCTTTGGCTGGCAGAAACCCTGTTATTTATTAGCTAAAGGGCATACAAAATCATTTAAATCATTAATGGAAAATACTAATTGGGACGATTATGGTAGTGGACGCCATCCACAATGTAACAATTGCATGGCAAGTTGTGGATACGAAGGAACTGCAGTCAATGATATGATCTCTAATCCCTTCAAAGCTTTAAAAATAGGATTACGAGGTCCACAAACAGAAGGAACCATGGCTCCAGAACTACCCATTCTATATAATACTGCTGAAAATAGTTCTGCCCCTGATAAAATCTAACATCCCAGAGAAGGAAATGTTTGGAATTCTCATAGCAATGCCTGCCGAAGCGCGTTGCTTTTCCCCTTCTTTTCGTTCAATTGGCAAAATTTATACCCTTAGCCCGAAAACACTCGTAGCTGTATCAGGAATGGGAGCGCTTGCAAGCCAATCGGCCCGAGACTTAATGAAACAAGGGGCGGGATGTTTAATCAGTTGTGGTACTGCGGTAGGACTTGCTCCACACATCAAACCTGGAACTTTGTGCATACCACAACAAATATTGAGTGATGGTCAAGACGCTTATGACTGCGATCCAGATCTGCGAAAGCAAGTATTAATGAGCATCAATGGAAGCTTAAACCTAGAGGAAGGTGATTTGGTGCATACCGCTGCTGTTTTAAAGACAAGTAATGAAAAACAGGCGCTTTATCAGACATCAGCAGCTATAGCCTCAGACATGGAGAGCCTCTTTGTTGCCCAAGAAGCAAAACACCATCAAATCCCTTTTTTAGCATTGCGTGTAGTTATTGACGATGCTCATTTCACTATGCCGGAACAATTAACTCAATCTATCTCGCCTCACGGTGAAGTGATTTTAAGAAAACTACTCTTCAATTTGTGCAAACAACCAAGTCTGTTATCCCCGCTATTAACACTTGCCATCAACTTCAACAAAACGCGTAAAGTATTAAAGTGTGTTTCACAAATGACGATATTTCTAGACTAGGAAAAATTGTTGGGACAAAGGCCAGACCTACTCCTTAAATCGATGTCATGAGATAAACAGTTACATCAAACGTGCGCCTCAGCAAATTTGTAATTTAAATTAGGTAATTGTTCATTATTAAAACTTCTGACCTCAAAACCAAGAGAATAAGCACTCACAGCAATTGCTCGTTCTATAGCATGTGCCATGGTGCCATCAATTTGCCCTGTCTCAGCTTCAAAGTCATCTGCGTTTAAATCCAACTGCAACAGGGGTTCTAAAGCAGAAACTCTAGCCATAAACATTGAACCAGAAACGAATTTTAATTTTAATAGTTTGTCCCCGGAAATACCCCATCGATGAGCTAGACTGAGTAATCGTTGGATATTACTACCAAGATAATACCTCATAGGTACAAGATGGCCATCAGGACCGAGAATACCTAATTTGGGCTGCTCTTGAAACAACTTTATGCCGTTCATAACGGCTTCTGCTTTTAGTAATTTACGGTAAAGATCTTGTCGCCAAATATCTCCATCAACCCTATGGAGCGATTTTTTTGTATGCACTTTAATTATCAGCTCATAACCATCTAGCTTTACTTGTTTCATTATGTGCAAGAAAGGCAATATATCTCTACCGTGGTTGTTAACTTTTTCTATATAAAAATCCAATCCACTGTTTTCCAAAATAGAATACGAGGATTCTTCATTTGGAGTAGTAATATAGAGTTTACATTTGACATGACGCAGTTGTTGCAAATAGTGAACTATCTCCGGGAGCAGCTCGTCATAGTAAGCATGAATTACAATGGCTAATTCCTCTACTTTAGTAGGACGAGGTATGCCATTAAAACAATTTGCTCTATATAAAGCCATTTTGGTCGCTTCAAGCCAAGCAAAGCCATATTTTGTATCTGGTTCTAAATGAGCACCTTCAGCCCATTCATTCCATGCATTAATAAATACAAAACGCTCAGAAGGATTAAAACGTTTTATCGTATCGAGTGATGCTTTAAGCAACCATTGCTGATACCCCATGGGGCTACTGTTAATAAAGGATTTGCTCTTTTTTTTCAGTCTAGGGGTATTATCCCAAGAAGGACAAACACCCCGAAACAACTTATAGCTGGGCGTAGTATAGTTATCACTTCTTTTTAAATAAACGCTCCAATCATAAACACTCCCGGAAAAATCCTTAGAGAGAGGCTTAACAGTCTTAGTGGCATTAGGCGGATTTGTATTATTTGGTGGGAATTCTATTGCTGCATCCATATCAAAATCTTTTGGATTACTACTTTCAAAAGAGTGAGTACAACACAGATAGATTTCGCCTATACCATTTTCTCTACACCAATTGCGCCAATGAGCCACGGTTTTTTTAATATTGGGAAGTAAGTTAGGTCTATAAACAATTAATAATGGTTTGCCGTCCACACGAATATAGCGTTCATCTTTCAGGTATTTCGCAATATAACTAATAAATGCTATATCATCTTCATCACTATGATTTTGTTTAATCAGTATTTCCTTATTACGACCATCCCAACGCCGACTCCAATTTTCATTGGCCCAACATAAACAGAATGGAAGATCCAACTCTTCATGTTCAAGATAGTTCAGTATTGGTTGCTCCAAAAGCCGGTGACTATCAAACCAATAAAAATAATAACAAAAACCAGTAATACCATATTGTTTTGCCATGGCTATCTGTTTTTTTTGTGTTTCAATATTTAGTAAGTCATAGTAGCCAAGCTCATCCTCAGGAATATGAGGTTGATAATGATTCTCGTAGAGAGGAAGAGCGGGACGGACATTAGTCCATTCTGTAAATCCTTTACCCCACCACTCATCATTTTCAGGAATACAATGAAATTGAGGCAAGTAAAAAGCAATTACGTTTACTGGTACTGAACTTAGTGGTTCTGTATTGGAACGTTTTACATAATTTCCATGCTTAAATAAAAGTGATTGCTCCAATTGTGAAAACTGATGTTGTTCTTTTTTTGTTAATCGATAGTGCTTATCATCACTTCCTGTCGATATTTTAAGATTATTCAGAATCTTCCGTATAAAAGTCATCATCTGGATGTTCCCTATATTGAACGCTCTTTAGAACGTGTAGCTACGGTATGAGCTTTATAATTGGAATAATAATAGCGTTACTACCACATGAGAATGAACCACTTTTAGTGTAATAATTATTTTGAAATAGCTATTCGTTCAACTACTTAATTAATTTTATTATCATAAAAGATTATGCATAAAATTTAGTTGGTAATCAGTTCGGATGTAGTATTATCCAAATTTGAGGTAAGAATAAACGATTATAAATGACGACACAAGACTCTCTCTTTAAGCAAAACATTCAAAGAGAGGAAAAGAATCAATTGCTAATACTCATTAGACTTCTTTCGAAACGTTATTAAGATTTTCTAGTATTTAGATGAAGTGTCGTTGTATAGTACAGCATGGCTGCATAACTTTTAAGGAATAAAGGAATAATATGGGTAGTAACCTGTCAAAAAATCACCCTGCACAAATGTTTTTAATGCTAGGACGACATCGTGATCTCATTTGGCAACTGATCAAACGCGATGTATTAGCCAAATACCGCGGATCTTTTGGTGGCTTATTGTGGCTACTGTTAGTACCTTTATTGATGCTCAGCCTTTACACACTAGTTTTTGGTGTATTTATGCGTATTCAGTGGCCCGGCGTAACTAATAACCTAATGTATTCTTTAATCATCTATATTGGCTTAATCATTTTGAATTTTTTTTCTGAATGCTTAAGCAGATCACCCTCAACCATTGTTGCTAATGCCAATTTTGTAAAAAAAGTGGTTTTCCCTATAGAAATTTACCCTTGGGTCATTGTAGGTTCAGCCCTTTTCCATGCGCTTATTAATACTTTAATATTGGCTGTATTTTGTTTATTGCTGTTAGGGAAAATTCACCTCACTATGCTGCTACTTCCTCTATTATTTTTACCCTTAATTTTAGTCACTCTTGGCATGAGCTGGTTTCTTTGTTCGGCAGGAGTCTATATCAGAGATATTGCCCACATGATGGTTTTTACCATGCAAATTATTATGTATCTCTCTCCCGTTTTTTATTCGCTCAGTATGTTGCCAGAGGCATTTCAAAAAATACTTCTTATTAACCCTTTAACTTTTATTATTGAGCAAGCAAGAAGCCTTATTCTTTTTGGAAGTTTACCGCAATGGACAGGCCTTGGAATTTATTTCATGGTTAGTATTATTATTGCTTATTTAGGATTTATTGGATTCCAAAAAACAAAAGATGGGTTTGCAGACGTTTTATAAAACGATACAAAGTAATCAACACTTTTTCAGATTCATATTATGACCTGCTAATAGCAAGATAAAAGTGTATAGTAAAAAGTCAGGTTTCTTAGTCGAATGGTGCGAGTTTAAATCTCACCAAGTCGCAACATCTTATTTTTCTGGGTAAAACCCTACTGATGTTGCCTAAAGATGGTTTATTACCGTTACAGGTGAGTAGAACTACTGCATTGTATTGCTTTTGTTAATAAAGCTATCTATTACCTCTGGTAAATAATCTTGCCAGTTATGACAAGAAATATTTAATTTTTCCTCGATTTTTGTAGTATCCAAAACAGAGTTCTTCGGCCTTACCGCTTTGGTAATATATTCTTCAGATTTAATAGGAGTTAATTGTGTTACAGTGAGATGAATTCCTTTTTCCCTAGCCATATCAATAAAAACACGAGAAAATTCATACCAATTAGTAATATCTTCACCCGCATAATGGTAGATACCCCAATCTCTAAAAGCTGATTGATTTATTTTTTCCACTATTTTCAATAAAACTCTGGCTATATCACGAGCAGGAGTTGGTCTCCCCCATTGGTCAGCTACTATTTTTAATTCTTCTTTAGAGGAGGCCAAATTTAAAATAGTTTTTACAAAGTTATTGCCATAAACACCAAAAACCCAACTGACACGTAAAATAATATGTTCTTTTAGCTGTGATATTATAGCTTGTTCACCGGCGCATTTTGATTGTGCATAAATGCCCTGAGGATTAGGGCGATCTATTTCACAATAGCTACCGGTTTTGACACCATCAAAAACATAATCAGTAGATAAATGAATTAACGGTATTTGTTTTTGCGCACAATAGAAAGCTAGTTGCTGCACAAAACCCGCATTGATTAAGTGAGCTAAATCAGCCTCATCTTCAGCTTTATCTACCGCCGTATATGCCGCAGCATTAATCACAAGATCGGGTTGCAATGCTGATAGAGTTACTCCAACCGTGCTCACATTGGTGCAATTGAGTTCTTTTCTTGTAAGGGGAATAATCTCATGCTGAGTAGAAGCAAAAAGTCTGATAATTTCTGAGCCTACTTGACCATTAGCTCCAGTAACTAATATTTTCATTTATATCTCGGTAAAAGTTGTGGGTCTATCTGATGCAACAGACTTGCTTGACTATCTTTTGCTGATAGTTGAACATCATTATCCAAAGGCCAATCTATTGCTAATTGTGGATCCAAATAATTAATCGATAGCTCGCTTTGAGGGAGATAATAATCAGTACATTTATAAAAAAAATCAGCGGTAGGACTCAAAACATAAAATCCATGAGCAAAGCCTTTCGGGATCCAAAATTGGCGTCGATTTTCTCCGGAAAGAAGCACTCCAACCCATGAACCATAAGTCGGAGAACCCAGTCTGATGTCAACAGCAACATCAAAAACTTCGCCTGCTAAAACAGAAACTAATTTTCCCTGCGTTTGCTGACTTTGATAGTGTAATCCTCGTAAAACACCTTTCCGTGATCGAGACAAATTATCCTGAACAAAAGTATCTTTTATACCAAGTAACTCTTCATATCGTTTAACCTGAAACGACTCATAAAAAAAACCACGTTCATCGCCGTAAATATGCGGTTCAATAACTTTAACTTCAGGTATTTTTGTATCTAATATATTCATTAACTACCCTGTAAAAAAGTGAAAATGAAGAAATATCATAAACCTGAGGCAAATACCACTTTTACTTCAGTTTATCAGTTCCAGCTTCATTTATGGAGTAAACTGAGTCTTATTTTCCCTTTGCTCATTAATAACAATAATAATGGTACAAGAACAACCTAATTATTCTTTAGTTATTTCCAAGAACCTCTTGGAGGAAATGCCAAAGTATAATGAGTGCAAGTTAGGCTAAAATTGGGATTGAAAAATGGATCTTTGTGTAGCAAGGCCCCCCAATGTTCTATCATATAATTAATTTCTCTTTCTTCTTGTGTCTTCTCTGCCTCAGTCTGAGGTCTTCCTCGTGTCAAAGATTCATAATGATATAATTCCACATGAGGAGTCCAAAGTATCCTGTAGCCTTTCTTATAGGCGCGCAAGCAAAGATCAACATCATTAAAGGCAACTACTAGAGTGTTTTCCTCAAATCCATTTAATTCTTCAAACACAGAACGTCGCATTGCCATGCACGCCCCAGTAACAGCTAAGAAATTTTGTGATAACGCATGCTTTCCCATATAGCCAAGACTATTTCTAGGCAATCTCCAAAAAAGATGTCCGGCAACTGAGCCAAAACCACAAATAACTCCCGCATGTTGAATGGTATCGTCAGGATAATAAAGCTTTACACCAACTACGCCAATTTCATCTCTTCTAACTTGGCTCACTATCTCCGTTAACCAAGATGGAGAAATGACCTCTGTATCATTATTTAGAAAAAGAAGAACCTCACCTTGAGAATGTTGTACGGCAAAGTTATTTATTTTTGAATAATTAAAAGGATTATCGTAAGAAATAACTTTCACTTTTTGATGTCGTTTTATTTCTTCAAAATAGTCATGAGTTTCTTGCTGTTTACTTTGATTATCAATAATAATCAATTCAAAGTTAGGGTATTCTGTCTTTTGAAGGACGCTATCGATACAGCATTTAAACACATCCATTTTATCTTTTGTTGGGACAATAATACTGACAAGAGGTAATGTTTTAGGTAGCGAATAAATAACACGATGATAATTAGGTAAAAAAGGATTAGCCACTACTTGTGCGTCAACTACTTTTTGTCGTTCTAAATGAGCTCGAATTGCTTTTCGGGCTGCATCTTCACAGGTATATCCTTTTGAATTGGATACAGACTCAGGAACAAAACGCCAATGATATAAGATATGCGGAATATGACGAATTTGACTAGAAGTTGCAACTTCCACTACGCGTAGTACTAGATCATAGTCTTGACTTCCTTCATATCCTGTACGAAATCCACCTACTTTATTAACAACTGAGCGTCTATAAACACCTAAATGATTGATAAAATTATGACTATAGAGTAGATCTGGATTCCAATCTGATTTGAAATAAGGCTCACTACGTTTTCCATTAGCATCAATTTTATCTTCATCGCTATAAATTAATACAGCATCAGGATAATGGTTTAATTCTTCGGCTATTTTATATAAAGCATGCTCGGCTAATACATCATCATGATCCAGTAAAGCAATAAATTCGCCTGTTGCCAATTGAAGGGCGCTATTACTAGCTTCAGAAATATAACCATTAGTTTCACGATAAACTACCTTAATGCGAGGATCTTTTTTAGCATACTTACTCAGCATTTTTTTTATGTGCGGAGCAGAAGATGCATCATCGGCAATACAAAGTTCCCAATGTGGATAAAGTTGGTTTCGCACAGAGTCAATAGCCAACTTTAGCCATTCTTCTGGTGTGTTATAAACCGGCATAATTACAGAAATTAAAGGCTTATAACTTAATGTTCGCACTTCTTTCTTAATTTTTTTCCTATCCACAGCAGATAAGGTATCATATAAATTAACCCATCTTAAATACTCATCCTGCTCATATGGGTATTCTTTATTTGATTTTTCAAAATGTACCAAAGGATTGACAACTGCTGTATCTATACTTGGATTTTCTAATAAATACTTTTGCATTGAAAAGTTTGGTCCTGGATCCCGTCCTTCTGCTGCACCATGATTTATGTAATGAATGAGAGGATCAACCCCGGCGGCCTTTACATCAGGATAATAATCCAAATACCAATTAGCATCAAAATAAGAACTTTCCTTACAAATCTTTATCATCTCTTTTGATATTTTATTCTTTTCTTTTAATTTTTTATTTTTTCGCCAAACATCCATTAATCTAAACATTATTTTTCCAAATCTAAAGTAAACTAATTATTGAATCTTACAAGTTACAAACAATAAAATAATTTAAAATTCTTTTACTCTGAAAAATGCAAACGACTCCATCCTAATATTAATGTTCTAATTCAACTTGATGCTACAATAGCGCATTCATATCAACTAAACAATGCATGTATCTCTAAAATAAGTTCACAAATAAAAGAGATTAATTTTTTTCAGTAATATTCCTAATTAACTATCTAGGGCAATCGGGTTGCTTTAAGAAATGTCTTGGGTTTCTATCATCCAATAGATCGTAAAGAGAATGGATGATAGAT
>DAIAOV010000220.1 GCA_027437055.1 Legionella sp.
TTACAGCGTGATGCTGATTGCTCTACTGATGATTTCTTTTCCCGCCAACGTAGTTGGCTCTGAGCGAAGCGCCTTGTCTAAATTGATCACAACAGGTTTGGATAACGCAGATTGGAATGTTAGAAGAAATATTATTTGTGCCTTGGTAAAGCGCATTGAGGCAGGAAACGACTTAATTAATGTGGTTTTTCGTGTAGGCGATACTCTTCCGAATCCAAATAGCAATCCAACAGATTTTTTACAACATTGTGCACGGGGTTCTAAACGCTAACCCCAGAAATTTCCGGACTAAATTCAACCACTTTTTTCTTTTTTACTCCATGCAAGAAAACCTTGTTTATTATTGCATCAAGATCAATGATTTTATCACCAGAAAAAATGAAGTGCCCCTGAAAATGGATGTGTTGCCAAGCTACAGGTGAAATTTTCCTTAACAGTGCCAATGCCTTGTGATCTCCATCAGCTTCATATTTTAGTTTGAGCTTGGATAAGATTGCCGAATTATAATGAATAATAGCATTGGCAATAAGTCTAGCGCATTGATTGCTAATCTCAATTTCACGGTCTCCTCTGCCTGATAATTGCTTTTTTCCATAAGCAGTTGCAATAGCCATACGCAGTTGATGATAGGATTCTACCCGATTTTGGGAACGATGTATGTCTCGTTGCAATTTTCTGTCTTGTAAATATTTCAGGATATAAATGCTACGGATCAATTTATCGTATTCAAATATCGCCTTTCTGGTTTTGTTTGAGGCGCTGTACGTACATAATTTTTTAATCAGAATACTTTGGGTAATTTCTTTACAGCCTAACGCCTTGATAATAGGCTCGATATTAGGCCATTCATCCTCAATGAGTTGGCGATCAATTTTGTCTACAGGCTTGATTAACCAATCTGCGTACTGCGATAAATCATCATCACAATAAAGATGCTTCATCTGGGCTTGTAAATTGGTAAATCTAGGGCACAGTTTACCACCAAACCAGTCCATCACAGCAAAATTAGCTTTATTAATAAGGTGCATGTCGCCTGTAATGGCCTCAGGCATGATGCTGCTGGTGTTGTTATACCAAATGTCAAAAGCGAAATAGCTTTCATGCTCATGAGCACCAATCAATTCAGTTTGCAGCGGGATATGGTTGACTAGCAGCGTATAAGCCACAACGCCTTTACCTTTTTTAAAGTATTTTTTGGATCGCCTTGCTTTAAGTGTTGGTTTTGCTACTTCAAATTTTTGCCCATCCACCCCTCCATAAAGAATTGCTATATCCAACGAGTAATCAGGAAAAATAGGCATTTGTGCAATATCATCTCCAATCATATCGTTGGCTTTTTTTAATGTTTGCAATCGCACACGGGATTGGTAAACGTCCAACAAACTGGCATAAGGAATATCAGAAATTTCTGCCATATTAAGATTGCCGTTATTCAACGCTTGAGCGATAATCACTGCATTCAGAGTGTTTTCATCGGCAAGCAATTTAACATAGCGAGGTTGTATGAGAGTAAAAGCAGATGAATAACGACTCCGTTCATTAACAAATCGAAGTACATCCGTAATATCACACAAAGGCAATTGCTCATAAAAACGTTGTTGTCTCTCTTCATCGGTTTTCTCATCACTTGATTTTTTTAGATGGAGCGTTTTGGTTTGTTCATCATAGTACAGATGCTTGAGCTTACCTTGAGTAAAGTCAGTATTAAATTTTAACCATTCTGATCGCAATTCAGCACAACGTTCATCCAGTAAGTCCTTAATAGGCTTTCTCAATGCTGGAATATCTAAGGGTTCCACTAGCGCCCCTTTGTCATTAGCTGAATTAAGCTCTTGTTGAAGCGAGCGATTCTGTACACTGTCTGCCAAATAGAGTTCTCCTGCTTTAAGCCGTTTCTTCAGTTGCCGATAAATCCAAAATTCATAGCGATCGGCATGGAATTTTTTCTCACCCTTGGCATTCGTATCAAACAAATATTTTTCCAAGCGTTTTGGCCTGGTTTTTTCGGGGCTTGCGGTGACTGGATATTGGTTTATCGTTTTGTTGGCACTAAATAGCTCCGCCGTTTCAACAGTGAAGTGCAACAGTGGAACTAGGACTTAGTCCGGCAAAGAAGACCTCAAAGGGTGTTCTAT
>DAIAOV010000221.1 GCA_027437055.1 Legionella sp.
ATTGATAGAAGAGGGAATATCATCGACTATAGACATAAAAATAGTGAATGCAAATATTGCTAGATAAATTGGGCGTTATTAACGTCCTTTTTTTCTACGTCTTTATTAGTGGAGATCAATGAATGGGCAAGCCAAGTTTGTAATAAAAATTTCTAAAAACAGTTCTCTTTTATTGGACTTTCATATATAATATCCATGTAATCGCTTAAACGAATATATGAATATTGATCTGAAAAGAGGTGAATAAATGGAAAAAATTTTAGACGCATTAAAAGCTCTATCCGACGAAACGCGGTTGAGGATTCTAAACCTGTTATACGAAAAGGAACTCTGTGTTTGCGATATAATGGAAACCTTGCAAATTACACAAGCTAAAGCCTCAAGGCACTTAATTTATCTTAAGAATGCCGAATTGGTGAAAGACCGTAAACAGGCCCAGTGGGTCTACTATTCCTTGGCTATCGATGAACGTATAAAGTTTATAGACAGCTTGGTCTATGATAACTTGAGGAGTCTAGAACTATATCAAAATGACCTGCAAAACTTAAAGGATTGGTTAAAGCGCAAGACTATGAACTGTGAATAGATTTATGGAGGATGATTGAAGTGGAAAAGGTTGAACAAGCTAGGTTGTCGTTTTTAGACAGATTCTTGACACTATGGATATTTATCGCAATGGCAGTAGGGGTTTTTGGTGGGTATTTCTTTCCTGACTTAGCAAAGTCACTGAGTGAATTCAGCACCGGAACAATATCATGGCCAATAGCTGTAGGTCTTATAATTATGATGTATCCCCCCCTTGCGAAGGTGAAGTATGAAGAGATTGGAAAAGTTACACAAAATAAAAAGATTTTTTCCTTCTCGCTTATACAAAACTGGATTATTGGACCTATCTTGATGTTTGTACTGGCTGTATTGTTCCTTGGAGATAAACCCGGTTTTGCTATTGGACTTATTATCATTGGGCTTGCTAGGTGTATTGCCATGGTTATTGTTTGGAATTCCCTGGCTAAAGGTGACAATGAATATTGTGCTGCTTTGGTAGCCCTTAACTCTATCTTCCAAATTCTTTTGTACACTGTCTATATTTATATCTTTGTAACTGTTATACCTAAGTGGCTGGGACTTTCCTGGGGAGGTCAGGTCGTAGATGTTTCGATGTGGGAAGTAGCAAAGAGTGTCCTTATTTATTTGGGTATTCCTTTTGCTGCAGGTTTTATTACGAGATTTAGCTTGATAAGAATCAAAACAAAAGAGTGGTATGATAAAGTATTTATTCCAAAGATATCTCCCTTAGCCTTGATAGCGCTGCTTTATACCATCGTCATTATGTTTATAACCAAAGGCGAACAGATTATTAATAATCCAGCTGATGTCATTAGAATTGCAATACCGATGTTAATCTATTTTGCCATCATGTTTTTTATAAGCTTTTATATGTCCTTCAAGGGTGGTTTCAGATATGACCAAACGGTGACCCTTGCTTTTACAGCCGCAAGTAATAATTTTGAACTAGCCATAGCAGTTGCTGTAGCTGTCTTCGGTATAGCATCAGATGTAGCTTTCACTGCGGTAATCGGTCCTTTAGTTGAAGTTCCAGTCATGATTGCTCTGGTAAATTCAGCTCTCTTCTTCAAACGCAAGTATTTTGATAAAAATGGCCTTCCAAAGCATAGCTTTTAAAAGGAGACAATATATGACTCAAAAGATAAAAGTTGCCTATATTTGTGTTCATAACTCATGTCGTTCACAGATGGCAGAGGCAATATCAAAGCTAATTGCAACAGATCAGTTTGAGGCCTATTCAGCAGGGACTGAAACCAAGCCACAGATTAATCAAGATGCAGTTGCTGTGATTAATGAACTCTATGGCGTAGATATGAACCAAACACATACTTCAAAATTACTATCTGACATCCCACCTGTCGATGTTGTAATTACCATGGGATGTAATGTGGAGTGTCCGTTTCTGCCCTGTAAATACAGGGAGGATTGGGGACTGGATGATCCGACAGGTAAGGATAAGGATGAGTTTATAAGAACTGCCCAAATAATCGAGCAGAAGGTTATGGAGCTGTTGGGCCAGATCAACAACCCCTCGCCCTTCAACCAGTTGTTGCTCCAGG
>DAIAOV010000222.1 GCA_027437055.1 Legionella sp.
ATTGTATTTAAAAAATCAATTAGAACCGCTCATTATTCGTGTTAATGAACGAGCATTAAACGGTGAAAACAAGCATATCAAAATAAATCACCATCGTGATGGCACAAGGACTTGGACAATTCCTTACCCCCAAAAGAATCCAGAGTCAGACAACCCTTTTTATAATCAGCTTGAACCCATCACAATTTCCGAGGTTTATGATTTTATAGCCCAGAGATGTGAATTTTTTAAAGCATTTAAGCACATTAAACCGCATTACGCTAAAAGTAAGCTGGACTATCTAGGTATCAAAGCCACTATATTAGCAAATGGCACAACATTAGGGACATATCAATTTGCCAAGCGTTCTAATTTAAAGTACCAACGATTGCAAATTACTGAACAAAACCACATTCGATTAGAAACATTACGCGAAGCCGCTGCAATTATTGTTGATTACCTTGTCGAGCTGCCAATATTTAATTCGTATAACATAGACAATCTACAGCATGGGAGCATTGACGGTAAAAAGAAGAAAACCAAAAGACGAATTTTACAATCGCGCCATTCCCCGAAATATTTTGGTTTAGACATTGGGGTTGTCATTATGACAATGAATTTAAATAATCTTCCCTTTGTGACTCGTATTATTGGTGCTAATGAGCATGAAAGTCATTTTACTTATTCCATGCTCATGGAAAATTTAACTGCCGTTGATCCTGCTATTATTTCAACGGATACAGCAGGGACTAATAATGTTAACGATCTTTTATATTTCCTTATTGGTAAAACACATGCTGCCTGTTACCGCTCAACCGCTGACAAAGCACAAACCATTTCTGGATTTAAACCATTAACAGAGTATGATGGTTTGCTGATTAAACCGCAGAGACGAGTCAATGAACGTTTGATTCAAGAAAAATGGCCAGATCTTGTTCCTATATTAGTTTCCTTGCTATCACATGAAACAACACAACATATCATCGTCTCAAAATTAAGTTCTCATGAATACAAAAGCGATGTTAAAGACGCTTTATGGGAGCTCAATAATATTTTAAAAAGCATCCACCTACTCAAATATATTGATAATCCAAAATACAGAAAGAGTATTCGCACAGCGCTGAATCGTGGCGAAGGTTACCATCAGTTACTTGATAAGATTACCTTTGCTGGTGGTGGTGATTTTAGAGGCATGTCGGAACTTGAGGTAGAAATATGGAATGAATGCACGCGCTTAATCGCATTAATTATTATTGCCTACAATATGTGTCTCTTATCTGAGTTATATGAATTAAAAATGCAGCAAGGAAATAAAGCTGCTCTAGAGTTTCTCAAGCATATTTCTCCTATTGCATCCCAGCATATCAATATAGATGGTCTCTATGAATTCACAGAAGAGATGCAAATGATTAATTTGCACGAAGCCGTGGATAAGTTAACGAAAATTCTTGATGAAACATTAAAGGCGAAGGGGAAATAATGCCTACTGTATTAAACATTAGAGGTTATCGGTTTTTCTTTTTTAGCATGGAAGGAAATGAGCCTCCACACATTCATGTTGAACATGGAGATAATGTTGGCAAATTTTGGCTAAACCCAATCAGTTTGGCAAGCTCCTATGGCTTTAGAAGTCATGAGTTAGCCAAAATCAGGCTCTTGGTGATAGAGCATAAAGAATTATTTTTGGAGAAATGGCATGAATATTTTGGCAATTAAATTTGATGATCATGCGGTTGATGTCAGTTTTACAGAAACGGCATTACATTTTGTATTGGCTGATGGACGTGAAATTTCGGCTCCTCTGGAATGGTTTCCACGATTGCGTGATGCGACTGATGCTGAGCGACAAAATTGGCGTTTTATTGGTAATGGAGTTGGGGTGCACTGGCCTAAGATTGATGAAGATATTTCTATACGATCATTAATGCGTGGAGCGGATTAATTTGGAGAGCGGATTAGTGTACAAAAAACGGTCGTATTATATACATTTAAAAAGTCACATTGAATTCGATGTTTTTAGGCTGAGTTAATGAATAACAAACCGTCTATGTTTCAATGTAAATTATTCACCCATGGTTGGTGGATTTATATACATTATCCGGAGGCATTGTAATGAAAGTGGGTTATGCTCGAGTTTCTA
>DAIAOV010000223.1 GCA_027437055.1 Legionella sp.
CTAATGAACGCAAGAATAGAGTTTCTTATTTGCAAGCTTATAAAGCCTATGTTGCTGCAAAAAGAAGTTATTCTATTGCTCTGACTCAATATAGGGCGGGTGCAAAAGATTATCGTAATGTGGTGAATGCGAAAATTAATCTTGATAGAAATAAGTTAAGCCTAGTTCAGGAGAAAGCCCAATTACTCGATAGCATCGTACAGGTCTATAATGCAGTAGCTGGTGGCTATGATGTATAATTAAGCTAATGGTACGCGATACTGGATTACGTAAGGGATCGATGTCGGGCAACAAATAACCCAACCTACGTCATTATAGATTAATTACTTTTTGAACGAATATATGTCTACTGATACTTTTTCCTGGGCACATTCTCTGGTCAGTGAATGGTTTCTCAACAACGTCGGTTATCCAACGGAACCGCAACGTTTGGGATGGCCTTATATCTTGGCTGGTAAGAATACGTTGATATCAGCGCCTACAGGTTCAGGCAAAACATTTGCCGCTTTTTTGACCTGTATCGATCAATTGGTAAGAAAAGCTGTGGATGGTGTTCTTGCCAATGAGACTGAGGTGCTTTATGTTTCTCCATTAAAAGCTGTGAGTACTGATGTACAAAAAAATCTAATGCAACCGCTTGGAGCCATTCAGCAACTTGCTGCAAGCCGCGGTATCACTATGTCTTCTATAGATGTTGCCGTGCGTACTGGCGATACCTCACCTAAAGATCGTCTTGCCATGGTCAAAAAGCCACCACATATTTTAGTAACAACTCCTGAATCTTTATATATTTTACTTACTGCAGATAAAAGCCGACAAATGTTACAGAGCATTAAAACGGTTATTGTGGATGAAATTCATGCGGTAGCTAATGATAAGCGTGGGGCACATCTTTCTCTATCTTTAGAGCGCTTAGAGGCAATTACTGTGAAGCCCCCTGTACGTATTGGGTTATCTGCTACCCAAAAGCCCATGGAACTAATTGCTCATTTTTTAGTAGGTAATGAGAGGCCTTTACCAATAATTATTGATATTGGCCACGCGAAGCATTTACAGCTCTCAGTGGAAGTTCCAAAGAGTGAATTAGGAGCCGTAGCCTCTAACAATCAATGGGAAGAAATCTATGATCGTATTGCTGAGTTAACCAAACAAAATCGTACTACTTTAATTTTTGCTAATACACGCAGAGTAGCGGAGAGGGCGGCACACCATCTTGCTGAACGTCTAGGTCAAGATCAAGTGGTGGCGCATCATGGAAGTTTATCAAGAAAATTAAGATTATCTGCAGAAACCCGATTAAAGAATGGAGAATTAAAAGCTCTGGTGGCAACAGCTTCTTTAGAGCTAGGCATTGATATTGGAACCGTTGACTTAGTGTGTCAATTAGGTTCACCGCGCTCTATTTCAGTGATGCTGCAAAGGGTTGGACGAGCCGGTCATTGGCATGGAGCTATTTCTAAGGGCTGCATTTTTGCTACCACACGTGATGAATTAATCGAGTGTGCTGCATTAGTTTATGCAATTAAAAAAGGGGATTTGGATCAATTAATTATTCCTCAAGAACCTTTAGATATTTTAGCGCAGCAAATAGTAGCTTGTTGTGCTACCAACGATTGGTATGAAAACGATTTATTTAAATTAGTGAAGAAGAGTTTTCCTTATCAACATCTGACGCGAGAAACATTTGATACAGTTATTGAAATGCTTTCCGAAGGTATTGCTGCATCACGCGGACGTTATGGAGCTTATTTATTTAGAGACCAGATTAATGGAGTCGTCAAAGCACGACGTGGCAGTCGACTTACTGCCATTACCAGTGGTGGAGCGATACCAGAAAATGGTTTATTTACGGTAGTCGCTGAACCAGAACATACTGTAGTAGGGACTTTAGATGAAGATTTTGCTGTCGAAAGTCTTCGTACACGACAATTTTTCATACGGTTGCGCCAGGTGGCATAGCAGGTTGCTTTTCTAGCCTAATTTTATCAAGA
>DAIAOV010000224.1 GCA_027437055.1 Legionella sp.
CCTTTAACGATTAATCAGAATGCAAAAATTTTTGCCGGAAATTTGGGGAGTAACAAATCCGTATCACATCACATACAAAGTAATGCTTATCTTGTAGTTACCAAGGGGAAACTGCTGGTCAACGATATTGAACTTAATCAAGGAGATGGTGCTGAAATCACAAACACCGATGTGGTAACACTACATGCATCCATGGAAAGCAACTTATTATTAATTGAAGTTTAAAAATTAATGTTCTGATAAGCCCCTGGATGGTTGATGACAAACCTTTTTCAGCCTCCTTCCATGGTGTCTTTAATAGGGCATGTTGCAACATGAGGTAAATACTTATTACTTTATTATCTTGAGGCAAGATAACCTCATTTAATTCATAAAATAGCGAAAAACCCTATGTTTATAAGAAATAATTTTATTAAAAGATTGAAAAAATCATATGAACTACCCTATAATTAGGGTAACACAACCGCCACGCCTAGAGGACATTAGTCCTTGCGTAACCTTGGCGGTTTTTTTATATAGATTGCTATGACTCATTCTCTCATTCAATACCTCAAACCAGCACTAAGTTTCCAAGCCCAACTAGAGAAACTCCGAACAAAAGGCCTTATTATAAATAATTGGCCAACGGCTCTGCAAAGTCTTTCTAATACCAATTATTATCGACTGAGTGCCTACTGCTTGCCATTTAAACGGTCAAATCCATCAGGCTATATCACTGAACAGTTTCAAGAAAATGTTACATTCGAACAGGTCATAGGGCTCTACGAATTCGATCGCAAGCTAAGATTACTAATAATGGATGGACTAGAACGAATTGAAATTTCGATAAGGACTAGTATTGCTTACCATCTTGCTCATAGTTATGGCGCATTTGCTTTGTCGAATCCTGAAAACTTCCACCAACAATTTGATCACAACGCATGGTTAACGCAAATTAATAATGAAATAAAACGTTCCAGAGAGTACTTTATTGAGCATTATAAAAATAAATACCTCGGTTATCCTAAGCTGCCCGTATGGATGGCAATAGAAGTTTTATCCTTTGGTTCCCTGTCTGTCTTATTTAAAGGTCTTAAAAATGAAGACAAAAGGATCATTGCTGAACGTTATAAGCTACATCCAAAAACGTTGGCCAATTGGCTATACTTTCTAACCTATATAAGAAATATATGCGCTCACCATAGCCGTCTATGGAATAAAGATTTAGCCATTAAACCCAAGATTGATGCCATTAATCAGCTTTGGCTGCCTCCCATTACACCAAGAAATGATCGTTCATATATCATCTTGTTAATCATCAAAAAATTACTAACCACCGCAGGAAATGGCGTAGATTGGGCCATTTTATCTGAGAAGCTTATTCAGCCTATTCTTGAACAATATGATTGGGCACATGAGAGCATGGGAATTCCACGAAACTGGTTAGAGCACCCCTTGTGGAAAGAAGTTCCTTAATCACATTGGCCGCCACACTAAGATAAACGAATCCTAATAGCTTGTTCAAAAAGATAACTCACCTGATTTCTGATTAAACCAACTCACTTTGAATGAACATCTTTATAAGTTAGCATGTCGAATAGTTGCTCCTCTCGTTCAGGAGTGAAACCACACGTTTTACCCCATTCCTTGGGGTTTTCGTAGGTGCCAAATAACATATCCCACCATACGATATCCCCATAATTATTTTTATGCCGATTGAATTGATGGTGAATTCGGTGCATCTCTGGACGTTGAAATATATATCCTATCCACCGAGGGGTTTTAACATTGGTATGGTAGAAAAACTCACCTATCGCAGTGCATGCGGTATACACCATACCCGCCTCAAGGGATAGACCAAGAACTGTATAGACAAGCAGGCTGCCAATAATAGAGTTTACAATCATCTCACCTGGATGTTTG
>DAIAOV010000225.1 GCA_027437055.1 Legionella sp.
CATATCTCGTAGAATATTACCTATGGATTCATAATAATTAAAAATACTATGAGCGAAAAACAATCGCGGCTGGATGCCCTAAAGAAAAAACAAGAGCAATTACGATCTCAAATCCAAAAATTAGAATCTCTTGAAAAATCACGCGAACGAAAACGTGATACTCGCCGTAAAATTCTCGTTGGATCCTATTTCATTGATAAGGCTAATCAGGAAGGAACTTTGTTTGATCTCTACCAACAAATAGATAAGTACATCAAAAGAAATGCGGACAGAGAATTATTTCATTTAGAACCACTGGAAGAACAACAAATAAGTTCAAAATTAGAAGAATTAGAATCACAATAAACATAAGGACTAATGATGAAATGGATTAAAGTGCTGTTTAAACCCTTTATATGGATTTATAACAATATTGATCCAATTGATGATGAATCACCTTGTTTCAACTCATCTAAAAAAAACGATACCCGAATCAATCCAGCAACAGGTCTTCCTATGAGCGGTGCTTTTGACGCTTCCGGTAATACCTTGGGCACGAGTTCATCAAGTTGGAATAATCACTACAGTCGAAGTCACTCATCAAATTCCTGCTTTAACTCATTCAATAATCGCTTTTAAATAAATTAATAATGTCTATCACGCTTTCAGACCATGACAAAGAAATAATTCGTTTAGTAGATAACCAAGTGAAACTACTAATTGAAAAAACAGCGCCCGATCATGTGATTATTTCGACTCTGATTGATTTCATACCAGACGTTCGCTGCATGGTCACAGCAACCTGTGAAAAACAACTCGATTTGTATTGCAGAGAATATCAACACTTTAATTACTTCCTGCAATTAATAAACCAATCTTCTTTATAAATTGAAATGTTTTTGTACTTATTTTTGAGTGGGCTCTGCCCCAAACCCCGGGATATTTAAAGACGTGATTTTTGGATACCCTAAAAAGATAAGGGCAGCCTAAGCCACCCCTCATGACGTCACGGTCGCAGGCCACCCCGCCTGTTCCGTATTTTTATAATAACAAATCCTTTATGTAAAAGTTATTCTTTATTCTTTATTTAGGATCACATTATTTATGGTGGGTGCCCTTTACCCACTGTAAATAATGTGAAACGGGGGCATGGGGATCTCCCCATCTAATGTATCAAGCTGCATTTTGTACATCAATTATCATGCCCAAACCATCGCGATCAAGTAGATCTTGTAAGCAGAGTCGAACAAATTGATTTTTTGAATATCCAAGAATTTCAGCATACTCTGCTGCCATTTTAGGACTTACAAAACGTCGACCATGCTCTATATCACATAAGTATTGGCGAGTAATTCCAAGTTGTTTAGCAAATTCAATCTGGGTCATTTCTTCTCCTTGACGAATTGCTAACAAGTTGTTGGCAAACGTTAATTTGCTTCCTGTAATAGACTCAATAAAGTCCAGTGATGCTTTTGTTTCTTTAGTAATCATGTTTATGTACCTCAATAATTTCAGCGATTTCTATGTTTCCACTAGCTCCAATAACATATATGGCTCGATAAGCCTTGCTAAGTCTAATAGAGCGCTGCCCTTTCCGATCACCTTTCAGTGGCTCATCATGGAAACCAGGAATTTTACGAACAGCCAATAATCCATCATGAGCTACAGAATCAATCCATGTACCCACTTTCCTTGCAATATGAACCGGCACCGTTCTCAAATTATCTTTAGCTTTTTTGCTTACTACTACAGTAAATATATCCAAAATCTACTCTCTATATTCTTTATATAGATAATACCCTAATCTAGGGTACATTTCAAATTCTTATTTTTTTTATTCGTACAAAAATTGTGCTAACCCAATATGCTAAC
>DAIAOV010000226.1 GCA_027437055.1 Legionella sp.
CTATCAGCCATTAACAGGATGGAATCTTAATTGAAATAATCATGAATGACAACTACAAAATTAAAGTGGGAACAAAGTTGTCACAAAATAGCCTCTACGTACACACCAATGGCATTCGGTTAAGCATATGTGACCTTAATTCCATTGCTGCTTTTCCATTTATTAATTGGTTTTCTCGATTGTCTCGGTGAGTGACGACCAGGCCTAATCTTCTGGCGTACTCGCGAAATACCCTTAAGTATATTGCTTATAAAACCAAAACCTTCATTGCCAACAGGACAAAGTAATTTTACTAAACTACGACCTACTACCAGTAAACAGTTTTTAAAATTGACTTTAAAGTCCTTTATTTCCCCACAAAAATTCTTCCAATAGCTATTTTTTTGATCACTACAATTATCTCTATTATCAGGCTCTGATGGTGGCGGTGGTAATTGTTTATCTGCTTCTGCTTCAAATATTCGAGCAAGATTGATGAGTAACATGTGAGCATAGCATTCCTGCCTTACTCCGCGCTCGGATCTGCTATGGAAGTCTTCAACATCTACAAACTCTTTTGAAATTTTGTAAAGTTCCTCAATCCCCCAGCGACCATGATAAACTGCAGGGAATTCGTTTAACGGGTATTGTTCACCCAACAAGGTTGTACAGCAAACATAGGTTTCATCATCTATCTTATATTTAATTAGGCGTAGCTCAACGGGATTAAGTTCAATATCGTAGCCCTGTTTTTTACTTTCATATTTAACTGGACTAGATGGTATATAGCTAATCACCTCATCTTCTTTGTCACTGTCCCAGAATGCCTGAACCGCTTCGTTCACAGGACCAGACTGCATTCGACAAATTAAATGAATCCCCCTTTCAATAGCTTTGACAAGAATGAGATAACTGAAATAACCGCGATCTAGCACTAGCACATCGCCTAATGACAACTTTTCCATATGCGACAATAAACAGATACGTTCTCCTTTGACTGGCTCAAGTATGCCGTCATAAATCAGGCCGCTACCCAAGTGATATAAGGTACTCATTAATCCTTGTGGATAATATTGCTGTTTGATTGGTGCCTTATAACCCGCTTCCAGCAACTCATGAGGCACATTAATTCTTGAACCATCAACACCAAAAACACGATGATTTCGCCACAGAGGTAGCGTGTTACTTTCCTCTCGCATCGCCAACACTTTTTGATTAATCAGGGTAAATATTGTCTCCGGCATTTTCTGTCTGGCTTCACATATCGATGATGCTGACACCGGTTGTTCCTGTAACCTCGAAAATTCTGAAGTTTCCCAAAGTTCATTTAATAAAATTTTGTAACCCTGGCTATTCTTGCTTAAGACTAACTTTAATATAAAGGTTACTAAAAATTGGGTGTTAATAACCCGTTTTCGTGTTTGCCAAACTTTATCAAAATCTTGACATATTTCTTCAATCATTGCTTGTAAGGGGCTCCAAAAATCTTCCATAACTGCATACATCCTTAGCATTACTCATTGTAAATATTAAAAATTTTTGAAGTATAGCATAGAAACTCCTTAACCGAATGCCATTGTATTCCACACGACCCCATATAAACTAAATAATACTGTTTTTTACAAAAACATAACCATCCATTATAAGACGCGCTGTTCGACCAAATGTGGCTTTTTTTAAGGTAAGTTTGTTATTCTCCATATTAAGAATAATTCCTACCGGGAACACACCAACAGGATCGCCTATCCTTACGATATCTGCAGATTTTGTGGAATCAGGCATAAAATCATGAACAATAGTACCTGGAATGCGTGCCGCTGTTCCGGTGCAAACAGCTACAGTGCCGGCAAACGCTTTATGTATCGTATGTT
>DAIAOV010000227.1 GCA_027437055.1 Legionella sp.
TTTTTTTCTCTTCCCTATAGAGGAACGGCATGCTAATTTGACGGGCATTTGAAGATGTAGAGTAGGATGCTTGTTAAAGAGCCGTTAGATTTCGCTAAAGAATTTATTGCATCGGTCAATCAGTGCATAGACAAAGAAAGACCTGGTAGACAGATGTCGCGTCATCAACAGTGGTGGTTAGCTTTTTGCATTAGCGGTGTCGTATTAACGAATAGTGTGTGTTGGGCTCAGTTTGAGCGAATCAGCCTAGGCAGGTTAACTCTGAAATCCATCTCATGGATGTTCAGGCGCTCTAAAATATTATGGGAGCACCTACTGGTGTACAGCGTGCGTGTAGTCCTTAAAACCTATGGTATTAGTGAGGGTGTACTTGTTCTGGATGACTCTGATCGTACACGTTCTAAAAATACGAAGGATTTACACAAGGTGCATAAGTTGAAGGACAAAAAAACAAATGGCTATGCCATGGCAGGGCCTACGCATGAAAAAATAAATGTTTAAAAGTCTCTGTAAATAGAGGATATTAGGCTCATCGATTCAGAGGAGCCTTTATTCATGCAAGAAGCCCTAAAATATTTTTCAGATATAGAAGATCCGAGATCAGAGAGGAATCAAAAGCATCCTTTAATTACCTTAATAGGAACAACATTGCTTGCAAGCCTTTCGGGGATTGATAGTTTCAGTGGTTTTGCAGACTATACGGAAGCTCATTATGAGAAGCTTATTGAGTATTTTGACTTTCCCTATGGTTGTCCGAGTCACGATACTTACCAACGTTTGTGGGATAGCATTAGCCCAGCCCAGTTTTATAAGTCGTTCGTATTATTTACAGAGTCGTTAACTAAATTAACTCAAACATTTATCAATTTGGATGGAAAAGCGATACGCCACAGTGGCAAAGAAAAACCGTTACATATTGTTAGCGCTTGGTGTCATGCGAATCAACTTGTTCTAGCACAAGAAAAAGTAGACAGTAAAAGTAATGAAATTACAGCATTGCCAAAATTAATCGAGCTACTTGATTTACAAGGACGCATAGTTACCATAGATGCTATGGGTGCCCAAAGGGATATTTGTGCACAGATCATTGCTCAAGGCGGGGACTACGTTATTTCTCTGAAAGGAAATCAAGGCACGTTACATAAGGATGTGGCTGATTATTTTAATGACCCCAAGCTCGTTTCTACCTGTGACTCATCTGAAGAGAATGACAAGGGGCATGGCAGACTTGAACAACGGGTTGCGTGCTCATCTGGAACGATTGATTGGCTCCAAGAAGAACATCAATGGCCAGGTCTAAAAAGCATTGGAGTAGTGAATTCTTTCGTCGAAAAACAGGGTAAACAATATGAAGAACAGAGGTTTTATATCTCTTCATTGCCCTCAAATGCCAAGCTCTTAAATAGCGCCGCTCGTGCTCATTGGGGCATTGAAAACCGCTTACATTGGCGTCTCGATGTTGTTTTTAATGAAGATGGTGCTTGCATCAGGAATGATAATGCCGCTGAAAATATCGATATCTTGAGAAAATGGGCTTTAAATGCATTACCAAAATGCAAGAATAAACCAGACCAATCAATTAAAAGTTTGATGAGAAAAAACGCCATGTCCTTTCAGCATCTTATGGGGTGTGTCAAGAAAATATTTCATGCGTAGGCCCTGGACTACATACAGGTGACACCTGAATCTTATATCGATATATGATACAATTTACGTTTCCTAGATTATGCGTTATCTGGCGGCAGCACCCCG
>DAIAOV010000228.1 GCA_027437055.1 Legionella sp.
GGTGGGCCGTATAGGATTCGAACCTATGACACAGAGGTTAAAAGCCTCCTGCTCTACCACCTGAGCTAACGGCCCTACAGAGAAATCAAATTGTACACTACATTATAATAAACCGATGGTATTGGTTTATTAAACTGGTGGGCCGTATAGGATTCGAACCTATGACACAGAGGTTAAAAGCCTCCTGCTCTACCACCTGAGCTAACGGCCCTAAAGAGGCTGAAATCATACCGGAATAACACAGAATTTCAAGTGTTTTTCCAGTTTATTTTTCTTAATATGCAGTATGCATTAATTATAAGCTGTTTTCCAGTAGGGATTGGTTATGATTTTGGGATAGATTTTCTTCAGATGCTAATACGGACCAATTATTCATTTTCAGTTTTTCTCTTAGTAATAAAGTATCTTTTCGTAAAGTAATAATAAGTACAATATCAGAACCTAATGCCCCACAGCCTTTAATTGCTAATATTTCTGGTTGCCCCTTTAATTGTTGAATCATTCTAATACTGTGATCGGCTACCAAATTTAATCCAAGAAGCATTTGATGATAATCATTAACGATTCTTATGAGACTTGTTCCATCAGTTTGCTCAAAGGCAATTTTAGCCTCATCAACCAGGTTAGATAATCTGTCTATAGAGGCAGGAAGAGTAGTCTCTTCCAGGTGGTTATGCGTTTTCAGCTTTATTCCAGTATGAAGTAGTAAAAAGGAAAGATCCTTAAATGGCCAATCGAAGGTTTGAATTATGTTTTTATACTTATTAATATAGACACACCCTTGTTGCGATTGAGCAATTACATCATAACCACTGGGTCTTATTCCTTTACCTTTCCATGCTGATTGATAATAAGCGTTAAGCATAGAGTTTAGAGCTGGCTTTTTTTTCTTCAAATGGCAAGTTGCCAGGTAACAGGCAAGAAACTGAGCACTGGATGCTCCTACTCCACCACGCCCCTCATAAGGATCCAGCCAGGCTAAACCTGTATTAGAGCAATATTCTTGTTCCCACAATAAACCAGCTGGTGATAGAGAATGAATCCCATGTAACCCTTCGTCATCAGTTAAACCAAGTTCAAAATATGGGGTAGTGGTGAGGATTATTGCTGATGCTTCGGCCAGGGCAGCATATTCTCCTAATAAAAAAGTTTTGGCCGGTATTTGCCATTTCATAAGATGGCCGGGACTTGTCTGATTTCTGCAAGTAAATCATGGGCATTATTTAGACTGACTCTTTTATTTAAATCCAGCCAATTTTGTAGTTTCTCTTTAAGTAGCGGCATTTCATTTTCATTGGCACCAGCAACCAGGAGTAAATTATCAATATGCAATTTCATATGACCCTGAATTATGCCATCAGTACATAAGGCTTTAATAGCACCCAGGTTTTGCACTAATCCAACAGCAGCAATCACTTGAGAAAGTTGATTGGCTGAGGTAATGCTCATCATTCGTAAACACATTTTGGCAGTGGGGTGCAATGAGGTAACACCACCTACAGTACCAACGATAATAGGGGCAGTTAATACTCCTGTCAGTAGATTATCTTGAAAGCGCCAGCGTGTAATTGCTTGATATTGGCCTGAACGTGATG
>DAIAOV010000229.1 GCA_027437055.1 Legionella sp.
CGTGGAATCACAGACCAAGATATCAAAGACGCCGTTGCTAATGGTGCTGAAAGCTATCGTGAAATTCGTGATTTACTCGACTTAGGCACTTGTTGTGGTCGCTGTGTCCCTGAAGCTCGTTCAATTATCAATGAAGAACTTGCTGAAATTGCAGCACGTATTTCTGTCGCTGCATAACTCTCCTTACAAATATTTTAATAATTACCCTGCTTTAACTACCACTATTAAAATTAACTCTTTCTTTAACCTTGTCTATGCAAATGAGACTCACATCTTCTGCTTTTGATTGTGATTTTCATTTGCCGTTCAATAAATTACTCGCGCCCAATCCATTTGTTGATTAATATAATCTAAATTGCCTTAGCGATTAGGGCATTACTGGATGTTTACGGAGTAAGTGCAATGAAAGGCAATCGTGAAGTCATTAATCAATTGAATCAGGTGCTTTATCACCATTTAACTGCGATCAACCAATATTTTTTACACTCGCGTATGTTCAATGATTGGGGAATTGAAAAATTAGGTTCAGCTGAATACAAAGAATCTATTCGCCAAATGAAACATGCTGATAAGATTATTGAACGCATCTTGTTTCTTGAAGGTTTACCAAATCTGCAACACTTAGGCAAACTTTACATCGGACAGCACACAGAAGAAGTCCTAAATTGCGACATTCGCAAAGTTAAAGAAAATATTGAAGCACTCAAGCAAGCTGTAGAGCTATCAGAAACGCAACAAGACTATGTAACACGTGATTTAGTTCAAGAAATTCTAGAGAAAGAAGAAGAATACTGGGATTGGTTAGATACTCAATTAGATCTTATTGAAAATGTTGGCATTGAAAACTATATTCAAAGCCAACTTTAAAACATATAAAAAAAGAGCGACTTAATGTCGCTCTTTTTTATCATTTAGACTATTGATTTAACTCAATAATGTCAGCCAAACTCACATCTTTTTTATACAAACGATTAAGTATGTAAAGGTATTTTTCAGCTTCCCTATTTTGCTGATTGTAGACCAATACTTGTGCAAATTTCTTCAAGTTATACGGTGTCGCCTTATTCTTCACCATCTCAGCAAATTCACTTAACTGCGCTTCAGAAAACCTTGTTTTAGGATCTAAGGCTATCCAATCTAAACGCTTCTGAAATTGTGTTAATAATAAAATTCTTGAGCTACCCAATATTTCTTCGGTAGGTTGTTTACCTTTAAAGATAAGGCGACTGTTATCCTGAAACAGTTTGTAATCCCGCCAGATCAACAAAAGAACAATGACACTGATCAACCATACACAACGCACGACATTTTTTTGAATGGTAATACCTTTTAATTGCGGTGTTTGTGCTTGAATAAGCCCCAGTAAGAAACCCATTGGTAAAAGAAAATATGCATAACGCTGTGGGAACTCCAAGATAGCATGAATCAAAATGGCACAAACCATCAAAATCGCGATAATTGAGGTACTATCTTTTGCCGTCTTGTTTAACCATAACAACCATAGAGATAAATATCCAATAATCAGAATGCTGAGCGGAATACCATTCCAAACCAAAAGATCAAGGACAATGTTGTGGGCGCTATTAAAC
>DAIAOV010000022.1 GCA_027437055.1 Legionella sp.
AAAATTACCCTATAATCTAGATCAGGTTTTTTTACTTAAAGCAGATCGCTTAGAAGCAAGTGTATTAACTCATATGGAGATTAATTCCGTTGATGATTGTCTCAGTGCGGGTCGTAAACTGCGGCGCCGAGGTGTGCAACATGCTGTAATCACGCTAGGCAGACTGGGCTATGTAGTGGTTAATGAATTATACGAAGAATATATTGCAATACCACAAATTGATAGAGTAATTGATACTAGTGGGGCAGGAGATGCTTTTGTTGCTGGAATCTTATTGGGTTTACAACACAATGAGTCTATGCTTCAGGCTTGTCAACTAGGTGCCGCCGCAGCAGCATATACAATTCAATCTATTCATACAGTAGTGCCAGATATCTCTAAGTCTCATTTATATGCGTATATTAAAAAACACCAACTTCATCATGAGACTACTGGTGTCTAATCAGTAGCCATCATTAATGCCCTATCTTCTAATAGTTCTATTAAAATTAATGATGGCTTAATTCATTTGTAGTAATCATTTATTATCTATTATACACACTCTTATGCTTTGTATCCCAGCATTTGCCTCCTTGACAATGCTTATGTACTGTGGTGTGTACGCAATGGGTTCCTTTGCATTTTGTTTTATTTTTATTATAATTCCACTCAGCATAACTATTAGACATAAAACCAGTAGCTAGAAGTACAGCTAAAAGACTTTTTATGTAGTGAGAAAACATAATGAGCTCCTTTTTGTTAACAAATAACAATGGTTGGACTACGGTTTTCACCTAGAGTATAGATTATTTCCTGAACAAATTTTCGCTATTAAAATTTTAAAAGAGAGTAAATAGAAGAAGCATTACTTTTCTTGGATAGTATTGTTCGTTAAAATTGTGATTTCTTAATAAAAAATTGGCTCTATGTTACACGTTGCTCTTTATCAACCAGAAATTCCTCCTAATACAGGTAATATCATTAGATTATGCGCTAATAGTGGTGCACAATTACATTTAATACATCCTCTTGGATTTGCTCTTGATGACAAACGTATGCGTCGTGCTGGGCTTGATTATCATGAATGGGCATCAATTTTACATTATGATGATTGGGCTACGTTTGCTGAACAAAATGCTCATCGTAGAATTCTTTGTTGTACTACTAAAAGCACGCAACTTTATAGTGATGTAGTTTATCAGTCAGAAGATATCTTATTGTTTGGGCCAGAAACACGTGGTTTGCCTGATGAAATTCGTAACAATCACCTCACCATTCGTATCCCGATGCAAGAGCAAAGCCGTAGTCTTAATTTGTCCAATGCTGTAGCCATCATTCTTTTTGAGGCATGGCGCCAACTTAAGTTTTTATAATTGAGCTCATTACCAGGAGTTTAGGCAAAGGCCTCTTTTATTGAAAGTTAAGTTTAGGTCCAACGGGTACAATTTGCGTTGGATTAATGGCTTTATGGCTGTAATAATAATGCTGTTTAATATGCTCAAAATTAACCGTTTGCTTTATGCCTGGATGTTGATACAATTTCTGTAAATAAGGTTGTAGGTGTGGATAATCGCTGATACGTTGTTGATTTGTTTTGAAATGACCAAAATAAACGGCATCAAAACGAATCAAGGTTGTGAACAAACGCCAGTCTGCTTCGGTTAATTGCCCACCCACTAAATACTGATGTTCACTTAAATGAGAGTCTAACTCATCTAGGGTCGCGAATAGCTCATAAAAGGCTTGTTCATAGACTTCTTGTTTGGTGGCAAAGCCACATTTATACACCCCATTGTTGACAGTGTTATATATCTTGTCATTAATCGTATCAATTTCAGCGGCTAAATGTTTGGGGTAGAAATCATGGGTATCACCTGTTAAGTGATTAAAGGCGCAATTGAGTTGACGAATGATTTCAGCCGATTCGTTACTCACTATGGTTTGTGTTTTTTTATCCCATAATACAGGTACAGTGACTCTACCAGAGTACTGGTGGTCTGCTTTGCAATAAAGCTGATAAAGAAAACGAAATCCATATAATGTATCGCCGGTTGCTCCTGCCATACCTGTTTTAAATTCCCAGCCATTTTCTAACATATGGGGGTGTACAACCGAAACACTAATATATTCTTCCAATTGTTTTAATGTTCTAAAGATTAAAGTGCGGTGAGCCCAGGGGCATGCAAGTGAGACGTATAAATGATAGCGTCCTTTCTCAGCAGGAAATAACGAGTTAGTCTCATTGATGATTGCTTGTCTGAATTGTGATGATTCTCTTTTAAACGCACCATCAGTTTTACTGGTGTCGTACCAGACATCGTGCCATTGTCCATTAATTAGACTACCCATGATTCCTCCTACTGGATAACTCTTTAAATTATGTCCTATAAGATTGGCTTTTTACGAAAACTCAAAATTAGGTCATAGTATCTATCTAAGCACTAATTTTGAGCTTTCGCAAATATATTCATTTTTGTCATTTTAATCTTGTAGCTTCCATATTAACGTAGCGTAATACGGAAACATAAACTGTAGTTGCAAAAAATTTTGCTCTACATGTTGCAGGCACGAGTTTCCTTCTCAGATTCATTTTCTGATGACTGATTCTCGGGTATAGCTTGCGCATTAAGTTTAAGTAGAGCGCTTTGTAAAGTACAGGACCAGGTTTTTAATGATTTACACGTCTCTATGGTATCTATAGCGAAAAATGAGCTTTTTAGTCCTGTTTCGCGTAATTTTTTCTTTAAAGGCTTGCTAATTCCTGCCAATAAACAACTTTTCACACTTGCAGCACAGTTATGGAAAATAAATGAGTACTTAGCCGTTCTTTCCTTACGCATAGCATCTAGGATCTTGATTTCATCAAGATAATATCGTGCGCCATCTGCTTTAGTGGGAAGAGTAATTATATAATCAGGTTGCTTCCCTTCCGTAAAATCACGCTCTTTTAAAAATTGTTCTTTACGTTTGGTAAACTCTTTGCGACGACGTCCTTCGATTGTTAAGGCGGCTGCATCTTCTCTGTTTTTCCCATTAATAGTAAGTTCAATTTCTTTGATTGCAGTGGTAACTTGCTCTATTTGTTTTTTGTTCTCTGCCAGTGCAATCTCAAGTTGTTTGAGATCTTGCGTATAATGCAACGCAGACTGTTGGCTTAATGAAGAAGTTAAGCTTATCGTAGCAAAAGAACATGTATCGAAGGTGGTTCAAAAAGAGTGTCAACATCGTTCCCCTATTACTGTATAGTTGTTCTCGAATGTATCATTATTAGGAATATGTTCTAATGTTTGCTCCGGGGCACATATACTTAATTATCGTGGTACAACAGCCGCAGTCATTCTGGCAATACAGGTTTGTTTTCCTGCTTCATTAAAAATGCTAATGTGCCATACTTGAGTAGTTCGTCCTAGGTGTATAGGAGAAGTTGTTGCTGTAACAAGACCTTCTTTAACCGAGCGAATATGATTTGCATTAATTTCCAAACCAACACAATAGAATTGATTGGAATCAATGACTCCATTTGCAGCCATACTCGCAATGGTTTCGGCCAAGACCATATTCGCACCTCCATGAAGTATGCCAAAAGGTTGTTTGGTGCGTTCATTGACGGGCATGGTTGCTGTCAAAAAATTTTCTCCCACTTCTGTAAATTGAATATCAAGAAACTCCGACATGGTATTTTTGCCGAAATGATTGAGCTCTTCTACTGTAAACTCTTTAAACCATATAGACATTTTGATCTCCAATCTTGTTAGCTCATTCCTCTATGAACGGTATTTTGGGGAACGAGTTAACACTCTCTAAAAATAAGATAGACTTTTTTTACTAGGAAAACCAATAATAAATTTTTATACTCACTATCCATAGCAGTCAGTTCGATCAATAACTTTAGACAAAGAAGTCTAATATTCAAATATTAAGTGAGTGTCAGTATATGTCTAAACCTCATCATCCATCACACCCATTAATTACCATTTCGCGGAGAGAGGAGGCTATGAGCTTTCTTGGTGAAGTAGATCCACCACTAAAGCGTGTGATTGATGTAATTGGCCCCATGAAGATAGAGCTCGATCCTTTAGAGACGGTATTTGAGGCACTTGGCTCCTCTATTTTATATCAGCAGCTCCATGGTAAGGCTGCGGCAAAAATTCTGGAACGTTTGAAATTGCTTTTTGGCAGTATAGTTGATTTTCCTGAACCGCAACAAATTGCTCAAGTATCTGAAGAGGAGCTGAGATCGGTTGGATTATCTCGGGCAAAAGTTATTGCATTAAAGGATTTAGCTGAAAAAACAATGGCTCATTTAATTCCAAATAGAGCACAAGCCGAAACAATGAGTGACATAGCGTTGATTACGGCATTTAGCCAGGTTAAAGGCATTGGTCGGTGGACCGCAGAAATGTTTCTTATTTTCAGCTTGGGCCGACTCGATGTTCTTCCTGTCCATGATTTCGGTGTGCGCAAAGGATTTATGAAAATATATAATCTGGACTATATGCCTACTCCCAAAGAACTAGAGCAATATGGTGAACGTTGGAGTCCTTTTCGTACTGCGGCATCTTGGTATCTGTGGAGAGCACCTGAAATTGAGTAAACATTCATGGAAAATATCATCTTAGGGGATGTAGTCTGGATGAAGTGTACCGTCGTAACCATAGAACGTAGATGCTAAGAGTTTTTTCAAGTGTAGACCCGGGGATAAAAAAAGAAAGTCATTTACAGCATGTCGCATTAATATGATTATAACTTTGTTTACTGCGACAATGCTGCTCAATAAAAAATCAATCTTTGGCCGCGATTTAATATAGACTTCACTAAAAACATGTCTTTCTTTGGAAACCAACATGGTCTTCGGGCTCTTCCGTTGCGTCATCATTGGGAAAATGAAGAATACGCTTCTTAGAATAAGAAGGTTCATCAAAATCAAAAACTTTAAATTTCTGGAATCCGCAACGCTTATAAAAAATTTGGGCGGCTTTATTATCTTTTCGCGCATATAATTCTAGGCCTAATGAGTCATAAAAATATCTATTTACCTTATTTAAAAGAACTGTAGCTAATCCTAATCGATTAAATGCTGGTGAGATATTGATAAAACGTAAGTAGGTATAGCCTGATTTATAATTCAATTCACAGGTGAAAAAAGCGATGGGATGTCCATGAAAACGTAGAATTAAATAGTTAATCTTATCACTGTTATTTATTTTATTTATTTCTTTATCAAAGGTGTCTTCAAAATAGCACTTAATTTTGAAGAGCTTGATGAGATGTTGCTTAACGGTAGTGATATCTTTTTCTGGATTTGTTAAATATTCTTTTAACTTATTAATTTCATTTTGTAAGAAGTTATCTTTATAGCCTAAGAGATTATTTTCATAAAATAAATAAAACTGTAATGGTTGGATCAATGAGCTCATGAGTCGATTAAAAG
Organism: Legionella sp.; assembly: GCA_027437055.1. Classification (GTDB taxonomy): domain Bacteria; phylum Pseudomonadota; class Gammaproteobacteria; order Legionellales; family Legionellaceae; genus Legionella. Next base: position 5,411 of record DAIAOV010000022.1, read on the forward strand.
CATCTTCTGGGGGTAATTTACAAGCATCGTCCCACAAGATTTGGGCTTGATCTGCGAAATATTCTCCTAGATTAGGAGGCGGTTGCTCCATATACGTACAGAGATAAGCGGCCACAAAGTTACGCTTGATGGTGGGTTACTCTTTTTCTTTGGCAGCATTCCATTCGAATTGCAGACTATCCGGGGTTTTCGCAAAAAAATTATATCCCATAATTACTTCAACCTTGTCTTAGGTGTTCTCCACGAGCGTGGTTTTGTCGTATAAAAGCCAATTCTATATTGATATTCCCAGATTAAAATCAAGACTATTCCAGCGACTTTCCCAAGCTTAAACGCCTCTTTTATAAAATACGTTCTAACATTTAAATAATTTCGCTGAATCATAGAGGGTAATTCGTAATATGTCACCGGCCTGTTAGATAACTGATTTAATGCTTTTTGAGCACCGACAATGTTTCCATTGCTCTCTAGTTGTGCTAAAAAATAATTAGGGCTAATTTTGCCTATGAAACGCTCTTGTTGCAGATCATAGCGATGTTCGATGGTGTCATGTTTGATCTGATCGAGTTCTCCAATCTGACGTGATTTTGGGTATATATTTTTTAATAGATCATAAGAAAGTTCATTATGAGAAATTAAATCTAAAACCCTCTTATCTTTTTTTATAAAGTGCGCTACAAAAATAAAATATACGCCAGTTATTTCAATATTTTCCTGGGCTATTCGTTGTCGTAGTACTACTTTTACTGTCGGATTGTGTTCTTGCTCATAGTGTACAGTTAGGTTAGCTTGTACATATAGTTTATGAGCAATTAAGTTGCAAAATGAAAATACTTCTTCTTTTGTTAGAAGACCATCAGCGTTGAGTTGATTAATAAAGCGCAAATCTTCTTCGTTTAGTATGTTACTTAAAAAAGGGCTCATTGTTGGTCCCAAAAAAGAATTACCTAAGGATAAGATTTCTTCTGGTATCATGCTATCGATCACATCATCCAATTTTTCAAATAGTTTTTTCAAGCGTAATAATCGACGATGCGACGTCCGGAAGATGAGTTTGAATTTCTGATCAGATGAAAAAAAAATTTTTGTGGTTAATATAACGTGCTCTACGTAGTTATTGCGAGCGAGTTGAAATACTGTATTCGCTAATATTGGCGAGTTACGCCAATACAATAACGAACAACTTCTATTTCTAGCGAGATAATGCTGTATTCTACACAGTACAAAGCTCACGATGGCTACGTAGAATAAAAAGGCCAATAGTTTTGAATTTACTAGCAAGGCGCGTACACTCTTTTTTTACATTGACGTCATAATGACAAAATTACTGCCAAAAACCAATAACCAATCAAATGGATTTGTTTATTCGTGCGTGCTTATATTAAGTTAGTATTATCATAACGGAAGATAATAGTTCTAGGAGGTTGGATGATAATTAAGAATATTTATGTTTATAACGATGTAGGGATTAAAGAGCTAAAGCATGTTCAGATTACAGAAGAGGGTTCAAGAATAATTTTCAATATTGATGATGATTTATCTCTTCTTTCTGATGAAAAAATTCTTGATTCTAAAGGCTGTTATTTCTTAATGCCAGGAATGTTTGATGTCCATGTGCATGGTCAAGGAGGTATTGATTTCGCTGATTTAGGAGATGAAACTAGCGAAGATGGATTAGAGTGTATCGTCCACGCACTAGGAAAAACGGGGCTTTCTTATGCTTTAGCAACTCTAGTCTCCATGCCAATAGAAGCCTTAAAAAAGTCATTAATAAAAATAAATGATTTTATGCAAAAGCAAGCGCAAAATCCTTCACCAGGATGCACTCAAATAGTAGGGGTACATTTGGAAGGGCCTTTTATTTCCAAAAAGTGTAAAGGAGCTCATGCTGAAGAGGCTCTACAAGAGAGTATTAGTATGAAACAATTTAGGGACATCATTAACGTAGCGCCTAATATTAAACATTGGAAAATCACGATTGCTCCCGATTTATTCGGGGCAGAGGATTTTATTAAGCAGACTAAGCTTCTTGAGCAAGAAGGTATTTTTGTAAAAGTATTTATTGGTCATTGCAATCCGGATGATAAAGAAGTTATTGGTCGTGCTATTGCGGCGGGGGCTTGTGGATTTACTCATCTAGGGAATGCTTGTCAAGAATCGTGTAGCAGAGACGAAAGAGAGCTCGCTTTGCATGATAGTAAAAGCCATGTAGTACAGTGGGTACTCGAAAATGTGGACAGTTGTCCTCCTGGAGTAGAGCTCATTGTTGACGGCGTACACTTATCAACTTCATTTATTTCTCTTATGCACAATACAATTAAAAATAAAATTATTCTTGTAACAGACGCTTTAGGCCCTACAGGTTGTAACGATGGTACATATAAACTCGGGGTACTGGATATCCGTAAGGAAAAAAATAATTTTTATTTAGCTGACAATCGAGGTGGTTTTCTAATGAAGTCGGGGATCTTGCCGTCTGGTGAAAAAGGTCTTGTAAAAACGCTTGCTGGTAGCGCCGCATCATTATCACTTTGTGCGCAAAAATATTTTGAGGTTATGTCTAATGAACCACAGGCGAGTCAGATGGATTTCATGTACGCCGCTCTCGTTGCCAATCCTAGGGGTACTTCCTTGTCGAGGGCAGCAATAAGCGCTTTATCTGATGAAAATAATTTTTCTATTTTTAATGATAAAGGACAACTTATTTTAAGTTCATGTCATGGCAAATTAATAGAGCATCAGCAGTTACACTGGCCAATAGAGGGTATGCTGAATTATGGGATTTTGGCAAAACAACCGGTTGAAGAAAATAGCAGTGCTGAGACAAAAGTAAGTTATCCCTTCCATTAGCTTTTGTAACGTAGATTGGCTCCCTGGTCAGCACTAGCTGGTACTTTTAGAGAATAGTTATGGCGCACAATGAAAGATTTTTCGGGCAATTTGTTGCCCGACCTGCTTGTTAAGTTGACGCCATTACGTGAACGGTTACATCGATTTAAGAGTGTGAAGGCAAAGAGATAGCGCAGGTTAAATCTGCTTTCCCTTCTAAGTCTATGAGTCTAGAAGTATGATCAAAAAGCTTAGGACTAATGGGAATTTCACCTGCAAATTGCTTTCTTGTCACTAAGCTTTGTGGATTAAGTAGATCTTCGTTTGACTGTTTTTTATTAGGGAGTGTAATTCCGGGAAAAAAGCCATTAGGTTTTCTTGCTTTGATTTGTTTAATAAAACTGACTTCTGCTTTGCGTTCAAAATCGATAATAAGCACTATGTCTATTATCGAAGAACGTTGATTGGCCATTCCTGACTCCGGCACTCCAGGAGCTGATCGGCATGTAATACGATCTTCTTGCTCTTTAGATTGATTGATCTTATTCATCTTACGAAGAACTTCTTCTAAGCTTTTCTCGTCATTGCATTTCAGAGCTAAAGCACAAAGTGGCTCAGAAGTATTAGTGGAGTCCATTAAATAGGTATCTTCAATAATGTTAATATTGAGATTTTTCTTCTTAATTATTCCGAGAATCTCGTCTCTCTGTTGAACAGTTAATGGCATAGTGCATTTCTCGCATAAAAATTTTGATGATTATCTCAAGAACCCTCTCTTTTTTCTATTAAGGAATATCTTTGAATAGGAAAAAATTATTGCTTAATAAGGATATAACTCTCTGTAGAGAGTGATTCACTTGATAATGGTGACTGTATTGATCTTTCTCTGCGTCTGTCCATTTAGTTGTTCATATTGGAGCAGTTTGATCGACATTTTGCATATTTTGCTATTATAATTAGCCACAATATACACCTATTGTGTGTGCCTCTAGTTATCGATTTTTTGAGAGAATTTAAGTCTTATGCCATCAATAATTGTCCCTATGGGAGCTTATACTGTTCGGAAAAAAAGCGCTGCAAGCCCCTCGGATAACATCGTTTCACCAGGAGTGCAAACAAGCTTGGTTGTTGTATTAGAATGCGCCACGAGAAGCGAGATGCTCTACCCCTTCACCTCTATCATGGGATGTTACTTCTGAACTTTCAATCCAGGTTGCTAAACCTGCTTCATTATCAGTATGTAACAGATCGTTAGGTGTTGCTGTTGTTATTTCAGCCAGCTCTTTTAATGGTTGATTAAATGACTGTTGGTTGAAGGCAACCTTCGTGCTCTTTACAATTTCCTCCCGTAGATATTGATGGGCTAGAGGGGTTATTGCCTTTCTTGCCTCGTCTAGTTCTTTATTTAAAATACTGAGATCAATTTTGTTGTTTTGATAGGCATTTTTTAACGCCACCGCATAGGCCTTCATCACTTCGTCATTTATTCGTCGCATTGCTGCTTGACGTGCTTGTTCTAATTCAGTTCCTTTTGGCTCCAATTCATCTTCAGCTTTTTGGTATACTCGAGTGGCTAGTCTTAAATGAAAATCAAACTCTTTTTGTAGAGCAATAATACTGCTTTTAGGCGTTGTTTCTAGCGCTTTATGAATGTTGTTATAGTTAGTTGCATCCTCTTTTTTCAGAGCAGTTAATAACCGTTCATCGAATTCTTTTTTTAATTCTTGATCTCCTTTGATATCCAAACTAACGGCTGTACTTTGTTCGATAATTTTTGTCCATATTTTTTCGTCTATACTGGGTTCTAGTATTTTGATTTTTTGTAAGTCTTCCGCGTTAAAACTAATATCAATTAATACTCTACCTTGAGGATCTATGGGAATTTCTTTAATGCCATGTCTAACTTCTTGCTGAGCTTTATTTTTCAAAAACTGTATATAAATGGCTTGGTATTTTGGAGGTAGTTGAGATACTGTAATGTCTTTTTTTGTTTAAAATGACCTTATATGCGTCAGCATAGACTTTAATTAGTAGGTTGAGTTAGATGGATTACAACATAACAAAAAGAACTGAATGTGAGCTATATTAGTATAAATAGGCCGAATGATAGTGAAAGAATGGGTACTGAAAAATTATCAGCGGATTTAACCGATGGCGAAGAACAATGGAGTGACGAGGCAATTCGCAGGAGAAAAAAGCTTGCGAAAAAGATACAAAAACCAGTTCAGATAATGGCCAATCCTCCTGAGCAAGAAGCCTTTATCCTAAATTTATTGACTAAGAAAATTCCCTTACTTGCTGGGTTTCTACAAAGTTTGAAAAGCACAGGTTCTTCGATTACCTCTCTTTTAATCAAAACTCAAGATAGCTCCTCTCAAACGTTACAAAGCGCTAATGCGGGTTTTCAGTATGCTGCTCTTGGCTTAGCGGCAATTAATTTTGTTCGTATTCCTTTGATTTTTCTTTTTGCCGCCATTGCAGGAGAAAAACCTCCGTTCACTTTATCTAACGGTGCAAGTTGGGCTTATTCTGCTTTATTATTGGGTTTAACCTTAACTGCGCTATTAGTTCCTGTGGCAGCACCTTATATTGCTGTGGCTATCGCAGGGATAAGCCTAATTACTGCTGTGGTTTCTTTGGGAAATATGATTTACCAGCGCCATAAATTAAAACAAGTTTTAGTAGCAACTAATGATAACATACAAAAGAATGAAGCAATTTTAGATGACATTCAACAACGAGCACGAACATTTGAAACACAATTGGCTAGTCTCAATAAAGAAGATAAGAATTATCAGAAAAAAGCAGCCGAAATTTGCAAAAAAATTGATAAGTTGGAACAGCATTACCTAAGCACTAAAACAGAATTACAGACTCTCCATGATAAAAAATTGTTGGATGAAAAAACTCTCGATGGCATGGGCGTCAGTGCTTTTATGGATAAGGGAGTCGCTATAGTCCTAGGCTCCCTTACTGTCATTGGCGCGGTGCTTAGTTTATTTTTTCCTCCTGTTGGTGTGGGTATTCTTCTCGCCAGTGCAGCAATTGGTACTCTTTATCTTATTGGCAGAATTGCTGTTCCTGTAGTAGCTCCTATTATTGTTAGACAAGTAAAAAAAATGGGAGAGTGGTTCGCCAATGCATCTGAAAATAAGGAGGGCAATAAGCTCTCTCATGATTTAAATGCCACATTAATAAATCAGTCTCAAGTATCGCCAAATGCGCTGGTAACTTCTGGTTCTGTGGCCGGAATAGAGCCCTTGTTAGTGTCTGGTTCCACATTGAAAACAATGAAAGGGCTTTTTGGTGAGGGAGCGAGACAACAATTACATGCGCTTAAAGATGATGCTATAGAAATGGAACAATTAGACAATCAGCTATTAACGATTGCTGAGAGAGGCCGTCCTATCGATGCGTTGAGTTTTTTTAGAAATTTATCGGTAATTGCCCAGGCAGAAAATTGTTCTCATGGTGATTTACAAAGTCTATTTAATAAATTTTCTAATATGAATAAGGTATTACCATTACTTGAGAAAGCGCTTGAGGACGTTAAAAGTGGCGCTTTAGTCTTGTCAGATGTTGAGAAGGCAGAGCTACAAGCATCCAAGCCTTTCATGTTTCTTTTACAACAAAGTGACCGAGAGCTTGATTGGGATGTTTTAGGACTGCCGTCTGAGATGCATGATAAAGAAGAAAGTGAACAACTTTCTTTGAAGGGAGTCCTATAATGTTCGTGTTAAATAAGGTATGATTCTCTCATGATTGTTACTAACTATGAAAACAAATGATGAAAAAAGTAGTGTTAATTTGTGCGTTGTTGCCACTGTTTGGAGTTGCCATAGCAGACGAAGTCAATGTAAGTACCCCATCAATCTTTCAGAATGAATGTGAGAATACAAAAGATCCCGTAGAACGTAAAAAGAATTGTCTACAGATGGAAAAACAAAAAGAAGCAGAAGAAGCGTTTAAAAATTTTCAAGAAAATAATCGTATTGAAACTACATTATAGTCAATTTGTAATAATTGTTCACGCAATGACGTTTATGTAAGTTTCGAGGCTACTCCATGCCTCTTATCCACTGATCAATTTCATCAAAATTTTGAGCGACTAAATCAACGTTGTGAAACTGTGAATAATCAAGAGACGACGTAAGAGCCGCGATGCTCATCCCTGCTTCCTTAGCCGCAGACGCGCCTTTAGGAGTATCCTCTATAGCCAAACAATCTTGAGGATCTATATTCAAGCAACGCGCAGTAAGAAGATATCCTTCAGGTGAAGGTTTCCCTTGATTGACATCATCTATAGTGACTATGTGTTTAAAGTATTTCTTTAATTCACCATTATCCAATTTATTTAGAGTAGCATTAATTTCCTCTCTAGTAGCACCACTGCATATGGCGAAGTCATCTACTTTTTCTGCATAAGTGCTTATAAACGTTTGGACATCAAACAATCCCTCTAAGGAGTTACTACGATCAATAATGGATTTATAAGCATGTACTTTCTTGTTCATTAACTCATTTATCTGCTTTGACTCATAGGAAATGTCTTTGTCTTTAAAAAACAATATAAATAATTCTTGATCTGATAAACCAACATATCGCTGAAAATACTCTTGTTCTGAAATATTAAATCCAAGTTCATACAGAGCCTCATTATAAGCTTGTAAGTGTATAGGCTCACTATCAAACAAAACACCATCAAAATCAAAAATAATTGCTTTATATTTCATTATTTCGCTGCGAATAAAGTTTGAAAAATTATAGCATCAGAGCCAATTAAATACCTTGTTAAGTGCAAATTTTGAACTATTTGCTATAATATATGGATAACCTTAGGTATGGAAACAAGGAGGTTATCATGGCTAATCAATTACAGATATTTGTACGTGGAACTGATGGTAATCTATGGCTGGAAACAGGGCCATTCGGTAATGTTCAGCGAACAATTGAAACACGTACTCAGATCGATGCGAATGTAAGTAATCTTTATTCTCAAGCGGGAGTCAACAGAGTTTGGCGTACGCCCTTTCAAGCAATCAATCCAGGGGAAGTCTACGTATTAGGAAGTGATGATAATTTATGGTTGGAACATGCTCCTTTTGGGGCTGTACCTCCTTCTCGTATTCAGGTTGATGGCAATGTGTCTACGTTTCAGGCCGTGGATTTAGGAACGATCTTGGTTTTGGGAACGGATGGTAATTTATGGCTTGAGACAGCCCCCTTTGGTAATGTTCCTCCACATCGAATACAGATTGATAGCAGCGTACAGGCATTTCAAGCTTTAGACTTAAATACTATTTTTGTATTAGGTACTGATGGCAACTTATGGTTGGAAACCGCACCATTTGGACAACAGATACCACCAACCCGACAACAGGTTGATAGTAATGTCATTCAGTTTTGGGCGATGGATTCGGGAACTGTCTATGTGTTGGGAAGCGACCTTAATTTTTGGTATGAGCCGGGCCCGTTTGGTGATGTAGATATTACCGTATCCTTGCGGACACAACTTGCTACTAATGTGAATGATTTTCAACCCTTGCGTCTAATAGGGTATGAGGGCAGTAGTGGCGGTATTAATGGTGGTATCGCTGATGTGGTTTTCATCATGGATCACGAGGGAATTTTAAGGTTAGCACAAGGTCCTTTTGAAGGACTGGATCACACATCACAAACGAGTCAATTAATTTGTAGTAATGTAATTGCTTTTGATGCTCAAGATCCTTCGTCTCTTGTTGTTATCGATGGCAACCAGAATTTATGGCTTATGACGGCTCCATTTGATACACAAAATACACTGCAAGTAGATGGTAATGTGAATTCTTGTCAACCACTATTCCCCCAAATAAGTCTTATTGGTGGCAATATGTTTCACCGCGGAACGCTCAAATCCGAACGTTTGAGTAAACATTAGTGGAAGGGGCTGAACTATTTATGGTGCCAACTCAAGGATGTAACCCAGATGAGGGCGCGACCGTAATCCGGGAGTGCCCCCTGATTCAAGCCTTGATCCCGGATTACGCTTTGTTTCATCCGGGCTTGTATCTTAAGTTGGCGCCATTAACTGAGCTATTACTCTTGATTGGCAATTAGTTTTTTTAGTTGTGGCCAGACATTACCAAGAATTTTGTACTGTGCTTGTTCATTTGGGTGCAAGCCATCCTTCTGCATCAATTCGTCATGACCTGCAACTCCTTCTAAAAACATAGGAATAAGAGCTACTTTGTAGTTCTGTGCTAATTCGGTATAGATCTGCTTAAATTGCTCCAGATATTGAGGCCCATAATTGGGTGGAAGCTCTGTTGCTAACAAGAGAACTTGAGCGCCTGAGTTTTGACTTTCTGTAATCATAGTTACAAAATTATTTTTCATTTGACTCAGGGGCAATCCACGCAAACCATCATTTGCTCCTAGCTCTATAATAATTATTTTAGGCGTGTATTTTTGCAGCGCAGTGTGTATTTTTGCCAAGCCATTGCTCGTTGTATCACCACTGGTACTGATGTTAATGACTTTAAAATCGCCTTTTTTTTGCAATTTTTCTGCTAAAAGATTAACCCATCCTTTTTGTACGTCTATGCCATAACCAGCACTCAAACTGTCACCTAACACGACAATATTTTTTGCCTGCAAAGGTGCTATGATTAGGAAAAATATAAATAATAAATTTAGAGGTTTCATAGTGGCCCAAAAAGAAATGATAAGATTGGAGCAAATCTATTATACAGTTAAAAGTGGCACACAATATTTACCTATATTGACAAACATCAATCTGCAAATCAAGGCAGGAGTCACTATCGCCATAACAGGTGCTTCAGGCTCTGGAAAAACTTCTTTACTCAATTTGATGGCTGGATTCGAATTACCCACCTCAGGAAAAATATTTTACAACACTCAGGATATTACGGTATTAGATGAAGATCAGCGAGCAAAGCTTCGAGCATGCCACATTGGTTTTATTTTTCAGTCTTTTCAACTACTGCCTAATTTGAGCGCCTTGGAAAATATTATGTTGCCTTTGGAGATCATGCATGAGGATGAGCCTTATTCGGTAGCTAATTTCTGGTTAGATAAGGTTGGACTTCAACATCGAGCCCACCATTTTCCTTCTCAATTATCGGGAGGAGAGCAGCAACGAGTGGCTATAGCACGAGGATTTGCTATGTCACCTTCAGTTTTATTTGCAGATGAGCCCACAGGTAATTTAGATGTAAACACCGGTAAGACTATTACTGATTTACTTTTTGCTTTAAATGAAGAACATCAAACTACTTTGGTCATTGTTACTCATGATGAGCATTTAGCAAAACGTTGTCAGTTGCACTGGCCGTTAGTCAATGGGAGCTTACAGTGTTAAAGCTTCCTTTTTTTATTAAAGCCATGAAACGAGAATGGCGTAATGGTGATCTTACTTTATTATTTATCGCGCTTGTAGTTGCTGTTTCTTGTGTTAGTGCAGTAAACAACTTTACAGTAATGGTTAAAGAACAGTTAGCGCAAAGTGCTGTCAATATGCTTGGTGCAGATGCTGTGTTGACTAGCAAGTCGCCTATTAACCCTGAGTGGGTTCAAGAGTCACAGACTATTGGTCTAAAACAAACAATGAGTCTATCTTTCTCCAGTATGGCTGGATATCAAAATCAACTTCAGCTTGTACAAGTCAAAGCAGTATCATCTCCTTATCCTCTGAGCGGTGTTCTTAAAATTGCAAATACACTTGCTGATTTGTCTGGAATAGAACAAAACAAAGCTCCTAGTCCAGGTACTGTCTGGTTAGAGTCACGACTTTTTTCCATATTAAAGACCGAGGTAGGCAATACAATTCAACTAGGTGCCGCTCGTTTTACAATCACAGGGGTGATTCGTGATCAACCCGGGCAGATTGGTGACTGGTTTGCCATTGCTCCACGGATCATTATTAATTGGTCTGATGTACCCCAAACCAAAGTGATCCAACCGGGAAGCAATGTGACTTATAACTGGCTGCTCAATGGTTCCCCAAAGCAATTGATGGAAATTCAGGACTTTTTATACAAACATTCTGTTGATAAGCAACAATGGCTGGACAGCCAAAATAGAAATCAACGAGTTACGGAAACTATAGAGCATACCTTAAATTATCTTAATCTAAGTACTGTATTGAGCATGATTCTTGCTGGAGTAGCAATCAGTATGTCTTCGCTACGTTATTGCCAACGACATTTAAAACAAGTGGCTTTGCTACGATGCTTTGGTGCTTCTCAGAGCCAAATAATGCAGCTCTATGTATCTAGCATTTTTTTGTTAGGCATTATTTCTTGTGTGCTTGGTGCTGCTATAGGTTATTTATTTCAACCGTTACTTATTCATTGGCTGGGCGGCCTCTTACCTCAAACAACACAACATTTTTCTCTGCGTCCTTTTTTTCTGAGCGTTTTCACTGGAATGCTCATTCTCTTTAGTTTTTCTATAGGAACTATTTGGCAATTACGAAAGGTAAGCGCTATCACACTATTTCGCCAACAACATTTAATATGGGGAAAAAACCTATTTTCTACTTATTGTATCGCTTTGGTGTTTTTAGGCGGTATGGCATATATATATACAGAGTCAATAAAAATTACTTTTAGCGTATTAATTGGCTGCTTTTCATTTGTGGGGGTTGCTGTTCTAGGTCTTTGGTTACTATTTGTTGGTTCAATTAAAACAGGAATCCGTCTTTCTCTGAATTGGCGATTTGGTTTTTCAAATATTGCGCATAATTTGAATGACAGTATATTGCAAGTCATAGGCATTGGTCTTGCGTTAACCGCGATACTGAGCTTGATGTTACTTAAAAATCATTTATTCCATGATTGGCAACATCAGTTACCCGAGCGTACAGCTAATTATTTTTTAATTAATGTGGAACCGGAGCAGATGGGGGCAATCAATAACTTATTAAAAGCTAATCACACTAACAACGCGACTTTTTATCCCATGGTTCGTGGAAGATTAATTGAAGTAAATAATGTCCCGGTTAGTCAACGATATGGAGAGAAAGCAAAAAGCATAAATGCCTTACAGCGCGAGCTTAATTTATCTTGGACAGAGCGGTTACCAGATAGTAATAAAATTGTATCGGGGACCTGGGAAGTGACTAATCCTGCTGAACATTGGGTTTCTGTTGATAAAGAAGTGGCTGATACTTTGGAACTAAAGTTGGGGGATGTTTTAGCATTTAGAATAGGAGACAGTACGCAACGAGTTCGAGTTTCCAGTTTAAGACAAGTCGATTGGAACTCTTTCAAACCGAATTTTTTCATGTTGTTCAAGCCAGGATTACTCAATGAATTACCGAAAACCATGATCACCAGCTTTTATCTTCCTCCTGGGAATCAGGATATGTTATTACAAATCAATAAGCAATTTCCTAATGTGAATTTGATTGATGTAACTAATACCATTGATAAAATACGTACTGTATTTACTAGTGCAGGTAATGCAATAACTTTTATTACCTTTTTTGCTTTTCTTATTGGAACAGTTATTGTCATCTTGGCTATTTTATCGTTTAGTAGTACTAAAATACAGGAAACAAGAGTTCTTAAAGTTTTAGGGATGGGACGTAAGACGTTATTGTGGATACGAAGTAGTGAGGCATTTTTAATCGGTCTCTATTCAGGAGTATTGGCCACCGTTACCTCCTTATTAATCAACTTATATTTAGCTACGGCGTTGCTCAACAGTAAATTTTTAATTCCGTGGCTTCTCGTGATTACAGTACCTCTTGCTGCCGCTTTGATAACTATTTTGATTAATATAATGGTCCAGACAAAACAATATCAAGTTAGTGCACATTCTTGGCGGATCTCTTGATTTGATTTTCTCATCATTATGTCTCGAACTTTTATTTAGCCCTGATTTGTCGTCGAATCTGAATTAGTTCATTCTTAATTTCAGTGACTTCAGCAAGTCGTTCACAATTAAATTTTTGCGCAAAAATCAAAAACTCAATAGCGTCATTAAGATATTCCATGGCATTAGGGTATTGTTTTTCCGATATTTTATTACCAGAAATATCAACATAGATTCCAGACATATAGAGTTTATAAGTGCAGGACGCATTTTTTTGACTTTCTTTTATTTCTCTAAGCTGCTGAGCCAAAATATAACATTGTTTAGAAAGAGAAACATCATCAATAGTAGGGGTAGAATAGCTGGAGTAAGGAAAGAGTGTAGCAAGACAAAATGATATTGAGAGAAGAATATTTTTTAATATATTAATCATTATAGTCCTTATGAAGTGGATGTTAATTTTAAAACCCAAAATGTCAAATTGATATTAGATAAATGCCTCTAAACAATCAACTGTTCACAATTTAAAGGGACATAATAAATTGTTAAGCAAAATAGTATAAAATTTATTCTTTTAGTTTAAATAATATTATGATTGTACTCTATGTCCCCTTTCCGCGTGATGCCGCGGGTGATTTAACTTCCTTGGTTAACCGCTGGAAAGCAAATTATGAATTGAACTCTACTCAACCTGTACATATTATGTTTTATGGTGATGATTTTGATTTAGATAGAACAGCGCCCTCTACTCATTATTTAGAAGTTTATATCTGTGCGCATGGGGCTGATGAACATCCTTTTCAGTTAGCGAATCATTCTGATGACTCTAAAGCTCAATGGGTTAATATGGAGACTGTTGCAGAACGATTTAATAGCGATTTTTTAATTGTTTCTCATCAAATTTCCACTATTCATTGTTATTGTTGTGGTAGTGAAGGCAAGAATCAGGCTTTAGCTCGTTTATTACGTACTTATCTAGTGCGTTCCGAAATGCCTATTTATAGTTACGGTGGTTGTCTTTATGGGGCTGATAGTCGTGGCATGTTGTGGAGTATCAATGGCAATAAAATAACACCCATAAACAATACAGCCCATATTCTTTATGATGATACAGATCAATTTGTCAATGAATTTTCAACACGCAAAACGATTAAAGTGATGGGGCAGGAACGATTTCTCGAACGGTGTCAAGAAAAAAGACGTCATCAACTTTTTACTTTTCATAAAGAGAAGAGGCTAGAGGCTGTAGAACGGCAGCGCCATAATGACAACATTGATACTACTCTTACCTGCAAATAATTTTTGCCAAGCATCGAAGGATGCATTACTGTTATTGGCTATAAGTCATTGAAAGAGTAGAATAGATAAAATGATTAATTAATTGAGAGAAATATGGGAACTGAGCCAAATTGTCCAAAATGTAATTCAGAATATACCTATCGTGATGGTTCCCTTTTTATTTGCCCTGAATGTGGCCATGAATGGACTTCAGAGGAAGTTGAAATGGCACATGAGCGAGCTCTTCTTGTCAAAGACGCGCATGGCAATATATTGCAAGATGGCGATACCATTACGGTGATAAAAGATTTAAAAGTCAAAGGCTCTTCACTGGTAGTAAAAGTTGGCACTAAAGTCAAAAACATTAGGCTTGTCGAGGGCGACCATAATATCGATTGTAAAATTGAGGGAATTGGTGCCATGAAGTTAAAATCTGAATTTGTAAAAAAGGGATAATTATATTTATTCCGGAGATCGGGCAATAAATTGCCCGACAAAATGTCTATCGTTTATATTCGTAATAAGTCACGTAGGGTGACCTACTACTTATATCTATATCACTAGTGCGCTGCCTGAGTTTTTTTCATCTGAATCAGACTATATGTATTACCAGAAAGTCTTTTATGTGGATGTTGGTGAGATTTTGTTTTGGTCGGGGGGGTAATGAACCATCCTCCTCCTAATGCCTTGATTAATTGGACACTTGCTATTTGCCTTCTAAGACGTATATTGACTTCCGCAATCTCTGCTTGTAATGCTTGATTTTCGACAACGACCACTTCAAGAAACGTAATAACACCACCAATATATCGGTATTTAGATTGGACTAAAGCGCGTAATGCTGCTCGAGAAGACGCGCTAGCAGTAACTTTTTCTTTATCTAACTGTCTTATGGCTATTAGGTTGTCTTCTACTTCTTGAACAGCGGTTAATACCGTTTGGCGATAATTAGCGACTGTCTCAAAATAACTTGCATTGGCGTGTCTTAATAATCCAGACAATTTACCGCCATCAAAAAGAATCAGGGAGGCAGTCGGTTGAATTAATGATAAAGCAGTAGCTGGGCCAATAGACCAAAATAGGCTTGGTTTGGAGAATAAATTAGATACTCTTTTGCTTTGAACTCCGAGAATACCAGATAAATCAAACTGAGGGAAAAAAGCAGCGCGGGCAATACCGATATTCGCATTTGCTGCCTCCACACGTAATTCTGCAGCCATAATATCTGGTCTTCGTTCAAGAAGAGTAGAGGGTAAATCCGGAGCAATGTTTATATAATCTCGTGGCAGCTTTCCTGGAGGTAAAGAAAAATCTGCTGGAAATTTACCAATGAGAATAGCAATGGCATGTTCTAGTTGTGCGCGTTGTAAGCGGATATCCGCTGCCAATGTTTTTGCATTTTCTAGCTGCGTTTCTGCTTCATCAACATCAGCAATTGGTGCTGCGCCGCCTTTATGGCGTTGTTTCGTTAAATAAAGCGCTTTTTGATATGCGGCTACTGTTGTATCTAAGATTCGCTGTGATTCATCAGCAGCTCTTAAAGAGAAATAGTCATTTGCAAGGGCGGCATGTAGACTTAAGGTTGCTGCGGCGAGATCTGCTTCGCTTGCTTTGGCAAGAGCTTTACCCTGTTTCACTGCATTACGTATACTGCCCCATACATCAATCTCATAATTTAAATCACCACCAATCAAATAATTATTATAAAGGGGCATGGTACCGGGATTAGCTATGGTAACAGAGGTTTTCTGTCTAGAAACATTTGAAATTGCTTCAATCGTGGGGAATAGTCCTGCTCTTGCTACTTGGGCTAAGGCACTGGCCTCCTGATAACGAGCAAATGCTGCTTTTAAATCTTGGTTTGCAGGAATGATATTTTCTTCTAATTCATTTAAGGTATGATCATGAAATACTAGCCACCATGGGCCTGGTGTACCTTGAGATGGAGCAATTTTAACAGGAACCCATTTTCCTGTTTCTTTGAAATGATCCGGAATTGGCATAAACGGTCGTTGATAAGTGGGAGCGAGATTGCAACTACTTAGAGCAAACGCCAATGTTACTAGTGCAGTTATTTTTCTCATGAAGCGACTCGTACTAGTTCCCCAGCCGATATAGAATCTGGCGGATTTATAATGATTTTATCTTTAGGAGTTATTCCCGACTCAATTTCAACCTCTGAGCCAAAATCACGACTTATTTTTATAGACTTCAACACCACTTTGTTATCTTTATCTACTATAGCCACTTGTAAACCTTCTGCTCGAAAGAGAAGGGCGTTAACTGGTAATCTCACTGTGGTTGCTAATATGGGAAAGTTAAAAGTAACTTCAGTATAACTACCAGGAAGTAAAATCCCTTTTTTATTATCGACACGAAATTGGGCTAATAAAGTAAATGATGCAGGATCAATTGCTTGAGCAGTTTCTACTAGTTTGGCGGGAAAAACTTGTCCGGGGTGTTCGGCAAATGTCAGACTCACAGTCATCTTCGGGGTAATACGAGAGCTATAGTTCTGAGGGATATCAACATAAATTCTTAAGGGATCAGTTTGTGACAATTTAAATAAGGCAACTCCGTTCAGACTACTACCCGCATTAATCAATGCACCAATATCGGTAGTACGAGAGGTAATAACGCCATCAAAAGGAGCAATAACCTGTTCAAAGCCTACTAACTCCTTTAAGCGTTCAACATTAGCTTGGGCAGAGACTACTACGGCCTGTAATGCGATTGCGGAGCTGACTTTTTCATCGGTTTCCTGTTTAGAAACTGAATCGGTTTTTAATAAATTTAACCAGCGTTTAGCCGTAGATTGAGCTAAGTTATTATTTGCTATAGCAGTATTCAAATCAGCTTTTGCTTGTGCATACTGAGCATCAAGTTCTGGTGTTTCAATAACAGCAAGCAAATCCCCTTTTTTAACATGACTCCCAATATCGACATACCATTTTTTTACATAGCCATTAGTTCGCGCATAAATGGTGGCTTCATGCCATGCTTGTACATTACCAGGCAAAATGATTTTTTCAGTTCCAGTAACTTGTTTGGGCGAAATGGTAGCAACTACTGGTACTGCATTGAATTTAGTTTGGTCGCGTAAAACAATAGCGGCATAGATACGAAAGCAGATAACGATTAGAACAAGCAAACTAATAAGAGCAATGATTACCGTAACATGGTGATTCGATGATTTGTGCATTCTTTTAATCATGTTCTTTCCTTTGCTTAGCCTTTAATCTACGCTGATGAATGACATAGAAAACAGAAGGGACGAAAAAGAGAGTAGACACTGTGGCAAAAGATAATCCCCCAATGACTGCGCGTCCTAATGGCGCGTTCTGCTCTCCTCCATCGCCAAGTCCAAGTGCCATGGGCATCATGCCAATAATCATCGCTAATGCAGTCATTAGAACTGGACGTAAGCGAGTTTTTCCTGCCTCAAGTGCTGATTCGAGAGGGTTACTTGTTTCAGCCAAATGTTGACGAGCAAAACTCACGATAAGAATACTATTTGCAGTTGCTACCCCCATACACATGATGGCTCCTGTTAAGGCTGGAACACTTAATGGGGTAAACGTCATAAATAGCATCCAGGCAATTCCGGCTATAGCTGCTGGTAATGCTGTAATGATAATAAAAGGATCTATCCATGATTGGAAATTGATAACAATTAATAAATAAACGAGCAATATAGAGAATATCAGTCCCCAATAAAGACCACTAAACGCATGATGTTGGGTCTGAATCTGGCCTCGTACCACAATAGAAGAGCCTTTAGGTACGTCTTTTTTAGTCTCCTCAATAATTTTATTGATATCATTAGCAACGGCTTTTAGATCTCTGTCTTGAACTGAAGCAAAAATATCAATAACGGGTTGAACATTATAATGCGATTCCACGACAGGACCACTGATCCGTTTTATCGTTGATAAAGCTCCTAGGATTTGTGCTTGGTTGGGATTGTTGAAAGTAGCAATGGGGATATTACGTAATGCTTGTAATGAATTCATAACATATTGTGGTGCTTGAGTTACTATAGGATAGGAAACTCCATTTTTGGGGCTTAGCCAAAATGTTGGGGTTGTTTGGAAACTACCAGATAAGGTAATTAACAGGTCTGATGCTATATCATATTGAGTAAATCCCAATTCACTGGCTTTACTGCGATCAACGTTTACCATAAATTCAGGATAATTATTTGCTTGCCTGATATGAACATCAACAAGACCAGGTACTAGTTTTAAACGTTTTAATAGCTGATCTGCATACTTCATATTTTCTTCTTGTTTCAATCCAATAACTTGGATATCTATAGGGGAAGAAAGGCCGAAATTAATAATTTGATTTACAATATCCGCCGGAAGAAATGCAAAGCTTACTCCAGGAAATTTTTGTTGCAATTCTGTTCTTAGCTTTTTGACGTAGTCTGCGGTTGGTTTATGGCCATCTTTTAATGAAATTAATATATCGGCATCAGCAGGTCCTACTGGCGCTGAATTGCTATACGATAAATTAATACCACTCACAGGCAAACCAATATTATCTACTATATTCTCTAGATCTTTCTCGGAAATAATACGCCTAACCTCAGTATCAATATTATCAACAAGACGAGCCGTTTCTTCTACACGAGTACCACTAGGAGCTCGGATGTGAAGCTTAATTTGTCCGGCATCAACATTAGGGAAGAAATCAGCTCCAAGCCATGGCCATAAGAAAACTATTGAAGCAACGACAAAAGCGAGGAAGCCGCCAATAAATAGAGGGGCATTTTCTAATATCTGAGATAATAAGGCATAATAATGCTTCCGAAATGCTTCAAATTTTTCCTCGAATGCATCATGGAAACGGACAAAACGATTTTTATTTTTTTGATGCTCTTTAACCAAGTCGTGAGGTTTCAATAAATATTTAGCCAATGTTGCAACAAGGGTACGCGATAAGATATAAGAGGCGAACATGGCGAAAATGACCGCTTCTGCTAAGGGAACAAACAGATATTGCGCTACACCGCCTAAATAAAACATAGGAACGAACACAATACAAATACATAGGGTTGATACTAATGCTGGTATAGCAATTTGCTTTGCACCATCTAGAATCGCTTGCTCGACCTCTTTGCCTTGTTCTAAATTCCAATTAATATTTTCAATAGCTACCGTGGCATCATCGACTAATATTCCCACTGCTAAAGCTAATCCTCCTAAGGTCATAATATTTATTGTCTGCCCTAGGGCTGAAAGTAGGGTAAGAGAGGCGATGACGGATAAAGGAATAGACAATGTAATAATTAAAGTACTGCGCCAGCTGCCTAGGAATAATAGAATCATCAATCCAGTTAAGGCGGCAGCGATAACACCTTCAACAATTACCCCTTTAATAGCGGCAGTCACAAAGATAGACTGATCTGCTAACATCGTTAAGTCCAGTCCCTTAGGCAGGCTTTCTTTGATTTTAGGGATTAACGCTTTAATACGACTAACAATGTCCAGGGTAGAGGCATTTCCTGTTTTTTGTATGGACATCATTACAGCACGTACTCCATCTACACGAACAATGTTGGTTTGTGGAGCGAAACCGTCGCGCACATGAGCCACGTCGCGCACGTAGAGCACTCGTCCGGGAGTTGTTTTAACAGGCACGTCATTGAGCTCTTCTGCTTTTAGCGGGCTCCCATTTAATTTAACAATATATTCATATTGACCAATTTTTTGAGTTCCTGCTGGCAATATAAGGTTTTGCGCTAAAATTGCTGCATTAACACCTTGGGCCGATAAACCATAAGTTTGCATCGCCTGAGGATCTAGATCTACCTGAATTTGACGGATTTTTCCGCCATAAGGATAAGGTAATGCGGCGCCTTGCACTGTAGCCAGTTGTGTACGAATAAAATTATTACCCAAATCATTTAAACTTTGTTCTGGGAGTGTGGCACTGGACAAAACCAATTGTAAAACAGGAACAGTTGATGCTTTATAACTTAATATTAGAGGGGGCAATGTTCCCGGGGGGAGGTTGCGGAGCATGGTTTGAGCTATAGCGGTAACCTAGCTCAATGCCATATCGACATTAACATTAGGTTGAAAAAACAACTTAATGACGCTAACGCCAATTAACGATTCTGATTCAATATGCTCTATATCGTTAACTGTAGTGGTTACTGCGCGTTCGAATACGCTCGTTATTCTATTTCCCATTTCATCAGGAGGTAACCCAGTGTAGTTCCACACTACACTAACTACAGGAATATTTATATCAGGAAAAATATCCGTAGGGGTTCGCATGATGGCGAGAGGCCCAATAATCAGTAGCATCAGAGCCAATACTATAAATGTGTAAGGTCGCGAGAGTGCAATCCAAACAATCCACATAACATCCTATGTTCGTCATTTATTTATGAATTCGACAGTATAACAGCGAATACGGCAGAAATATAATAACTCGTTACAATAAATATGATAAATTAACTTATCTAAGAGTTCTGTATTTTCAAACAATTAACATCGCTGTACTATACTCCTCCATATTCTCTTGTAGTTCTATAGCTTCACTTTCCTCTACGTGAAGAGTACATTCATCTATAGATAACTCGATAGAAACACTTTGCTCATTGGTTGTTAAAAAATGCTGGTGACTAATATCATCAGCAGATAGAGTAAAATGCATTGCTGTATAATCAAATTTAGCAACCGCATTTCTTAATGAGAGAACTTCGGCTTCAGTTCCAGAGACAACAATAGCTCCACTCTCATCTCTTTGTTCTTTTTCACCACCAATAAACGCTAATACGTCTATAGTGATGTTACTTGAGGCATCTAGACCCGCAAAGCTTCGCAGTTTTTCTAAGAAATAAGTTAATGCATTCTCTGCTTGTTGAGTATGTGGCGTCGATGATGAATCAAAGCCTGACCAATGATATAGGCCACAATATTCAATTTCATCATCATCGTCATCCCAGAAAGAACCCTGTACAATAAATGCAATGCACGTTGTGATACCGTGGGTAATCAACACGGTGTTTTCATCCGATGTAAAACGTATCTCATCCATATTTAATTCAATTGTTTTTTGGGGCATGATCAATACAGCTCAGTGATAGTTTAACGGTGTAGATTAGACTTATTGCATAACTGCAGCTTCTTTGCCCGATTGCTGTGTTATAAGTGCTTCTCCGGTGCTCATTTACTCTTCTGTAAACCCCGTTTCTCAAAATACTTATGCTGTGCACTCAGCAAAATCTGTTAGTTATGCAAAAGGTCTGTTTAATGGCTGAATTTTACCATTATTTTTTATATCGAGAACAATAAATTTCCATTTTGATATTAATTTACCATGGTGTGGCTAAATTGAAAACACTTGTGGATAATTATTACCTAAGATATTTGTTAGGATATTGCCAGTATATTAAGAAGTGTTACTCCATGTCCTTTTCTTTTAGGGTCACTACTCGAGCAGTAAACATATAGCCACCATTACGAATGGTTTTAATTAACGCCGGTTTTTTCGCATCTGCCTCTATCTTTTGCCGTAAGCGACTTATTTGCACGTCTATTCTTCGATCAAAGGGATTAAGATCACTATTTTTGGTGATTTGTAAAAGAAACTCTCTATCTAATATTCGTTGTGGTTGCTGAACAAAAGTAAATAACAAATCATATTCTCCAGCACTTAGGACCAACTCTTGATTGTTTTCGCCAAAGACTTGTCGTGAAGCTGGATATAATCGCCAATTGGTGAACATGATTACTTCTTTTTCATGATCTACTTTCTGCTGAGTGCGAAGGACTCGCCGAGAAATGGCCGTGATGCGAGCATGTAATTCGCGAGGATAAAGCGGTTTAGTAATGCAATCATCGGCACCTGCTTCGAGCATAGAAATACATATTTCTTCATCGTTAGCATCGTTGATGACCAGTAGTGGGACGGGATAGTTATTATAAAAATGATGAATTGCTTTGGGATCTTGTTTCAAAAGAGAACAATGAATCAAAATTGCCGCAGGCATCCCTTGTTCTATCTGAATGGGATGCAGTGTGTGTTGCTGAATTATATTTAAATTAAATTTTAAAAAATAATCCTTTAGGTCTTCATTGGCCGGGGTTGGGTCAATAAATAGCAAATAATGGTCTTGTGACATCGATTTGCTCCTAGGAGGTTAAAAAATTGGTCTAATTTTGACAATTTTATTTCTTAGTTGCAAATAGTTTTAATTATTTAGCAAAGATATTTTTATGATAATTCAAATATTTGAACAATTTGTGTAATAAAAAGAGGCAAATTTTCATTTTGATGATATGTTTAAATTAGGGGCATATTGTATTTATTAAGAATGCTTTTGAGGAGACAGGGATGGTTCAAAATACACCTAATTTATTACATTGGCTCATTAAGGAAGAATATCAAACTCTAGCAGAAATTAAATATGAACAAAGACAATTGGAAAGTCGCTTAAATAAATATTTGCAGCATGAGAAAGGACAGGCTCTTTTTTCCTCTGAGGTTAATACACTCTGTGACGCTTTATCACAGAAGTATATTGATTATCTTCAATTAATTGATAGTACTTTGACACGAGAATGTATTGAGTTATCCGAGCCTGATAGAACGTTGAATTGGCAACAACAATATTTTTTAATTTTACACTTGAAACAACAGTTATATAAAACAACAAATCATCAAGAAGAATGTAAAATAATTAAAGAGATCGCCTCTCTTTATTATCATTTTAATCGATTAATTCATACATCCCATATTTCTTCTAATAAGATAGGTGAACACTCTGAAACTTTAAAAAAGATATTCAGAAAAGATAATCTGCAAATGTGGCTAATTTCCATAGTGGATTTTTATAATGAATATAATACACAAGAGGCTGGGCTGTCTTCTTTATTTCATGATTGGTCCGCTCAACAGCTTCAATTAGCACTGGACTTTTTTTCTGCTCCGAAATTAGTTGATTTAGTCAATGCACTATTTTTCTATAAATTGTATCCGGATAAGTTGTTTAAAGAATTAATTCATCCAGAAAAATTGGTTTCAGTACGTACACGAATTGGATTACTACATCACCATATTGAGCTATTAGAACAACAATTATATAACGTGGCTTTACAACATGGTTTAAAACCAGAGGTTGATTATTTATTTCATGGTGACGAACTGCCTCAGGGCATAATAATAGAGGTCGATGAAGAGTTTAGGGAACTGATTCAGCTAGCAATTAAATCAGTGAAGATAAGCTATACGCATGAAAGTGAAGAGCAAGTAACTCTAGAGCGATTACATGATCTTGGCTTAGCTTATAAATTTTGGTTTAATCCTAATCGTTTGATTGACGCTGTGATGGTACTACAACAACGCCTAGTTAAGGGCGATATTTCTGAAGAAAACAAGTTATCAGTATTTTTGCAGAAAATGGTTCTTTTATATGGGCAGTTAACGACAACAGAATGCCTCGATTTGTATGGTTATTTTGCCAATAATGACAGTCGTTATTTACTGTACACGCTAATTGCCATAGATAAGGGACAACTTCTAGAATGGCTGCCTCCATTAAGTCAGTCTGAAAAAAATGCGATTGCTCAGGTGCTTCATGCATTACAATGTGTTATGGACGCGTTGCGCGATGAATTAAAACTCAGGCATGTCACCACAGATCCTTATGGTTATGATTTAGAGAAAACACACTTTCATACAGGGCGTCGTAATCGTGATGCCGTATTTAGAATTATTGCCATCTATGGAAGTGAAACAATAACAACAAATAACAAAGTAGAAGAATTATTTAGTTTTATAGAAAATAAAAATTGATGTCATTCTTTGAACGCAACTAACTTTTACAGAGTCAGATTCTCGAGTGATAGCTTTTTAAGGTAGTGGGAGAAAAAGTTTTTTACCATAAAAATGGTACAATTGTTGATAGAGTACACTTGCGGGTGTTTTTTGCGCAAAGTCGCTATGCAGATCATCGGTCCATTCGCCATTAGAAAGATTTTGTATAATGGCTATATAGGATTTCTCGTCAGGATAAAGGGCTAATACCCAATGACCACTAATAATTCCATATAATTTTTGATTATCAAAATATTTTAACTTATCTGGTTTGATTTCTAGTTCACCGCTTTTAGGGTTGACCCTATAAAATTCTTTGCCTATTTCCATGGCTTTTTCCTTCGATAACAGTTGATTAGGAAACATGCCGCTTTCTATAAAAAATGCTCTTTCTGGTAATAAGCTTTGTGGATTAAGAATCGCTGGTAGCAATGAAATTCCATCCATTTTTTGTTGATTTTGTAGTTGGAGAAAATCAAGGATAGTGGGGGCAACATCAATAAGGGCTATACGTGTATTTACTTTATGATTAGACGTTATTCTCTTACCCTCTTTATAAATATTAAATGCTAATACGCTATGGTACTGTTTAGGACTTAATATGTCTGAGCCATGTCCTGCACTTTTATTGAGTATCGTTGCCGTTTTGTCTTGGAGGTATTGAGCAAATCGACTTGGTGGCGTTCCCTGATAATTCTGATAATTAGTTAAACGTGTATTAGGAGAATACAAAACCTCCCCATGATCGCTTAGAATAATCACTAAGCTGTTGTGAAAATAATGATACTTTTGCAAAAAATCAAAAAAAGAAGCAAATTGTTTGTCTACTCGTCGTAATGCACTTTGATATAAACGCTCACGTTTCTTGATGCTAAACTCATTATTCACTTCCTCAGGTGATGATTCCGCCCAGGCATAAGGCCAATGAGGAAGGGTGAAGTGTACCGCCAAAAAAATGGGGCGGTTATGTCGTGATAAAGATAATTCTCGTCGTAATTTGCTATCAAATGTACCTGGATAATAAGAAAAAAAACTAGCTCTGTTACTATAGTTATATGGGAACAGTCCCGCACTGATACATGAGTTAATGAGTAAATTACTTAATGGGAAATCATTAAAGGTACCCAATAAGACATCATTAACACCTAATTTTGGACCTATAATTTGTTTAAATCCAAAGTCCTTATCGATACTATTAAATCTTCTATCATCTGTTGCAAAAATAGTGTCATAACCTTGTTTATTTAACATCCAGATTATACTTTTGTTACTCTCTATAAATTGCTTGGGGATTAAATTTTCTTCAGCGTGATGATGTTCTGCATATAAGCCTGTGAGCATGCTTGTCCATGCGGGATAGGTTCGAGCCAACGGGCTAATCGTATTGGTAAATCGCATACTGTTGCTGAGTAATTCATATAGAAAAGGCATATTGTCTTTATTAATACTTTCGGGACTTAGTGAGTCAATGCCTAGCATAATAATATTCGGCTTGCTTTGTTGTTCTTGATTGACTTCAGTAAGGAAATAACGGGCAAAAAGTATCAATCCGAGAATGATTGGTAACACGAGAGCCAATATGCGGAGACTATTACGATAGAAAAGACTATTAAGTAATAAAAAAAGGATTCCTAGCAATGAAAGACATAGTACGATTAATATAAGAAACTCAGGAATTGGTGGAGAGAATAGCTTGCTAAATACGCTGAGAGGGAAAAAATAAGCATTAGCACTGACAATGGCACAAACAAATGTAGACCAAATAATAATTTGCCATTGTGCAGACGAAAAATGGTGCCATGATCTTTTTAATAAAGCAGTAAGTAGGAACGTTTGAATTAATGATAAGAGTGCATAGAGACTTAGGTGAACGATTAGGGTCGCGAAGAGCTCTATGTATATCTTTGCTGGCAGAGCAATAGTGCTAATGAAACTACCATTTTGTGAGAATATAAGGATAAGTTGTAACGCAAAACAACAAAAATTACATAATAAAAAAAAATAAAAATAAGATAGAAACTGATTCTTATTCATGAAATTGTATCGGCAGGACTATTTAAATGCCAGTTGTAAATATAACTATCAATGCTATTAGTATGTTTTAATTGGCTTAATAACGGTTCTTGAGCAAACTGCAATAAATGGGTGATAACATCTTGCTTTGTTCCCCCAAAATCCTCTTCATACCAATCGTATAATTTAGAAATAATCAATTTGCCCTCAATGACTTCAACCCCTCGGAATGAGTTAATGTAAGTTATAGCGGCTTCATTGAGTTGCTGTTCTATAGTAGCCCCTTGATAGGCTTGTTTATTAAGATTAGGAGCGCCAATTGTTCCATTATTTAATGCATAGTGAGTGCGGGGATCATTCCAAATTGAGCGAATAATTCTATTGTTAATGTCATCAAGTGAGAGAACGTTATTATCTATAGTGACTAAGTTGGCTCCCCACGGACCGACACTGAATAAACCGGGTGAAATATTGATTTCTTGAATATTACTCACTGGATAATACTTGGCGACAGTAAACACGGTCAGTGCATTATGAAAATTAATCCAGTAAGCTAATTGTTCATGGCGATTATATTGGCTAATGTTAATTTGTGACATCTTCTGAATGTATTCTTTGAGTAATTCAAGATCACTTGGAGTTAATTTTGCATAATTAACTAAATTAATTTTTTCTCCATCGGTAATTACAAAACGATCAAGAAACTGTTGCCATAGCTCATGAGAAATAACTTCTTGCGATAGCGGATTATGAACTTCCCATTTTGGCCATAAACTTTTGTGAAAGGATGCATTAGCCCATCCTGTAATACAGAGCAACAACAGGATTAAGGCGTATTTTTTTATGAAATGATATCGGGTATTTGTTTTACACATTAATAACAGCTCTATTACGGAGTGCACTTCCTATGGTATTACTGTCTAAAAACTCTAATTCCCCACCAGAGGGTATTCCGTGAGCCAATTGACTAATATTAATAGATTGCTCACGTAAGAGCTGATAAATGAAATGCACAGTAGTTTGTCCTTCAACACTAGGGCTTAAAGCAAGAATAACTTCTTTAATTCCTTCCTGGATAATCATGTTCTTTAGTTTAGGTAAGCCTATATCATCTGGACCTAACCCATCAAGAGGAGATATTTTTCCCATAAGCACAAAATATTTACCCTGAAAGGCGTTACTTTGCTCTATAGCAGATACATCAGCAGGGCTTTCCACCACACAAAGTAGGGACGTATCTCTATTAGGATTTTGGCATAAATTACATAGAGTGTGTTCGGTGTAATTATTACATCGTTCACAATGAACTACATGGTTCATTGCTTGCTCTAAGCAAGAAGCGAGGTGTAAACCTCGCTGCCTTTGATGTTGCAATAAATGAAACACCATACGCTGCGCTGATTTCGGTCCTACGCCTGGAAGACAACGAAGAGCGTCTACCAGACGGTTTAGAGTATCCATGGTTAGGCTTATTCCTTATCTTTATCCCCATTACCCATTAGATCTGTTGGAATATTAAGCCCAGCTGTTAATTGGCTAATTTTATCTTTAGATGCTTTTTCAATTTTGCGTACGGCATCATTCACTGCGGCAGCAACTAGATCTTCCAGCATTTCAACATCTTCATCCATTAATGTAGGTTTGATCTTAACTTCTGTAACATCATGACGGCCATTCATTTTAATCGTTACCATGCCACCGCCAGATTCACCACTAACAATCAATTGGCTTAATTGTTGTTGCGCTTCTTGCATGCGTTGTTGCATTTTTTGAGCTTCTTTCATTAAGTTGCCAAGATTTTGATTAATATCCATCACGTCCTCTTCTATTTAGGTTTAATTTTACTATTATAAGTCATCTTTGAGTGGGACAATAGAATTTTTGACCAATTCAGCCGAAAATTCTTTTTGAATCTGTTGCAGTAAGGGATCATTATGTAATGCATGCTCTGCTTTTTGCTGTTTTTCCTGGGTGATTCTTTCCTTTTGTTGTGCTGGAGTAGCATGTACGGCATCATTGCTTTGCAGCGTGATTTTCGCTGGACTTTGATAATAATTGGTTAGTGCTGTTTCAATGCGTGTGAGAATAGTTGGGCTAAATAAAGATTGATGGCCTTTGGCTACTTTTAGAATAATATCCCGTCCATTTTTCGCCACAAACTCGGCATTTTCAATAGCATTTAATGCCAATCCGGTTAGCTTAAGCTGTGATACTATGCTACTCCAATCATTTGTATTATTAGATTCGGTAAGAGTCTCCTTTGTTACTAAAGAGATATTTTTTGCTGCTACTCTCGAATCTTCGTGTGTTGTTGCAGGTAAAGTTGTTTCCGGCTTTGAGTGCCCTTTATTAGGGCTATTTGTTGATTTATTGAATTCATTCTCGCAGCCAGGAGTTTCAGTCATAGCAGGAGAATGCGGTGGCGCATTATTAGATTTCTTCGGAAGCTCTATTGACGGGAATATTGGCTTTATCGAATCAGCGTTCGAATCTTCGTGTACTGGAGTATACACTTCGGTTCTGCGGGTCGTCCCTTCTTGCCCTTCATCTATCACATCAAATTTTCGCTGAGGACTATGGCTATTTTGCTGAAATGCTAATGGTGGCGTCGTTGCTGGAGGTGTGGGTCTAAAGGTTAACATACGTAATAAGGTCATGTTAAAACCTATAGTTAACGTTGGAGCAAGATGAATTTCCTCACATCCTTTTAAACTAATTTGATAAAATAATTGGATATCTTCTGCAGAAAACTGATTGGCTAGTGATTTAACCACCTCTGGTGGACTAATTAAAGCATTTTGATCGCCTATATTCTGGTAGATACTAATCAAATGAAAATAATTAATTAACTCATCAAGAACATATTGAAAATGTCCTCCCTCATTAGCGATTTGTTGACTTAAACTCAATAAATTATGAGCGTTCTGCTCGGCTAACGCCTGGATCAATTTTATTGCATAATCTTGTTGGGTATATCCCAAAATCATTTTTACATCATTAGCAAGTAGCCTCGTATCGCAGCTGGTAATCGCCTGATCTAGTAAACTTAGAGCATCACGCATACTACCACGAGCGGCTTGGGCCAAAATATTAAGTGCCTGAATTTCATAATCCAGTTGTTCCTCTTTAAGAATTAATTGCAGCTGTTGGCTGATTAATTCTACTGAGAGGTGCTTTAGATTAAATTGCAAACAACGAGATAAAATAGTAACAGGTAGTTTTTGTGGATCAGTAGTGGCTAAGATAAATTTCACATGAGATGGTGGCTCTTCTAGGGTTTTTAATAGAGCATTAAAACTGTGTTGTGAGAGCATGTGGACTTCATCAATTAAATAGATTTTGTATCGACCACTGCTTGGTGCATATTGCACATTATCAAGTAACTCGCGAGTATCTTCCACGCGTGTTTTAGACGCACCATCAATTTCAATTAAGTCAATAAATCGACCTTGTTCTATAGCAATACACGCATCACATTGCAGACAAGGTTCTGCGCGAATACCTATTTCACAATTAAGTGCTTTAGCTAAAATTCTCGCGACACTGGTTTTACCTACACCGCGGGTACCAGTGAAAAGATAAGCGTGATGCAAACGTTGCTGATTCAACGCATTGATCAATGCTTTATTTATGTGTTCTTGGCCAACCAGTTGAGAAAATGTGCGTGGTCGCCATTTACGGGCAAGTGCCAGATAGCTCATACATGCTTTCACGAGTTGGGCGGCAGCTCTAAGAGCCACACCTCGGCGCCCGAATCAATCGTTACCGCTGCTCCCTTCCGGGCCTGACGGGGTTCACAATCTATCGTCGCGTGGGGACCAATAGAGCCACCATCGTTGAATTGCGAAGAGTAACAAAAAAAGTAAGAAAGCGCCAGTCCTGCTGTGAATTTTTATTAAATTCTCTACCGTAGGATGAATAATGCGAAGACTTTGGTAAAGAAGTAGTTAGCCTAGACTTACTAATATAAACAGGAGTGATTAGTTTTCGCTTCTTAATAAAGCGAATTAGCTATTTGCGAATTGTCGGCCAAAGTCAGTATCCATTATATGAATACGATGGTAATTATGGTTCAAGAATTTGGATTACTGGATATTGGCAGTGCGGTAGTTCTCTTTCTGGCGGAAGATGTACTGGGTGGCACTAGGTTGGCAATCATTGGGCCTCTCGTCATGAGATAACTCTATATAGTAGACCATCACACCG
>DAIAOV010000230.1 GCA_027437055.1 Legionella sp.
GTTAATTCCATATAGCGCTGGTTTATCAGCATGACCTGCTATAACCCTTATGTAGAAAGGCTTATAGAGCCAGCATTGATGGTTTCATCTTCTAGCAGTAATTT
The DNA here is from genome assembly GCA_027437055.1 of Legionella sp. Lineage (GTDB taxonomy): Bacteria > Pseudomonadota > Gammaproteobacteria > Legionellales > Legionellaceae > Legionella. Next base: position 105 of record DAIAOV010000230.1, read on the forward strand.
CGCAACTTCTTGAATATTAATAAGTTTTTCTGATTTACAAAATGTAAATGTCCCAAGCATATTAAAATGTTGCCAACAGGAGGTAACCCTTTTATTAGTCGAGTGAAATTGGTAAGTGACCATTGGTATGGTTTCACTGAGCTAATCCACAGCGCGGACATGTCAGATTTCGCAGGTGGCGTATTATGTGAATAATCAACCTCTCAATTATTATTAATCGATTATTCAATCCAACGATCTGTCATACCCCATATTTTTTTTAAATTTAAGTAATCGCAAGCCATTAGCAACAACAATAAGACTAGCCCCCATGTCTGCAAATACGGCCATCCATAAAGTCGCTAAACCAACCAATGCCATAATAAAAAAAACAAATTTGATTGCAAGTGATAAACTAATATTTTGCCGCAGCACTTGTGCTGTTTTGCGGCTTAAATCAATAAATAAAGGCAGCATCGCTAAATCATCATTCATAAGAGCCACATCAGCGGTTTCCAAGGCGGTACCAGTTCCCTTGCCCATAGCAAAGCTAATGGTGGCTTTTGCTAGAGCCGGCGCATCATTGATTCCATCTCCTACCATACCAACAGTATGGTAACGGGCCAGTAATGCATTCATCGCATTAAGTTTCTCTGTAGGCAAGACATTAGCATTGACATCATCAATACCCACTTCATTGGCAATGGCTGCCGCGGTAACTGCATTATCTCCAGTCAACATTACTGTTTTGATACCCCGTTGATGCAACGATAGAATAGCTAATTGGCTGGTCGGGCGAAGCGTATCAGCTACGGCAAAAATGGCTAACACCGCTTTAGTAGTACTTAAAATAACAGTTGTCTTTCCTTCTTTCTCTAACTGTTCCAATTGTTTTTCGATATCAAAATTACAAACCCTATTATCTTCTGCTAGTTGATGGTTCCCTACATAATATAGTTCGTTATTAATAATCCCCATAACTCCACGACCAGGAAGGGCTTCAAATTTACTTACAGTTGCTAAAGTAGTCATAGGTTGTTCCTGGTGCCAGTATTCAAGCAATGCATGGGCAACGGGATGTTCAGAATGACTGTCGAGACTTGCGGCTAAGAGCAATAAATCGCTTCTTTTATGTGTGTTTTGATAGTCTATAAAATCGGTGACTACAGGTTTTCCTTCTGTAAGGGTTCCTGTTTTATCCAGAGCAATGAGCTTTAATTGATAACCCATTTCCAAATAACTTCCTCCTTTTATAAGAAGACCGTGATGTGCTGCCGCAGACAATCCACTGACTACCGTAACCGGGGTTGATATAACCAGCGCACAGGGGCAAGCAATCACGAGTAAAGTAAGGGCTTTATAGATCCATTCGTAAAATGGATACCCTGTCAACCGCCGAGTTAATTGACCCCTCCCTCCGCCGAGCTAATTGACCCCCTTAGCCGAATTTTGCATAACTGAA
>DAIAOV010000231.1 GCA_027437055.1 Legionella sp.
TCTCTCTTCTTAATGAACCTGCCCCTAAGGCGTGATGCGTATTCTACTGATTTCAGCTCCCTTGTCAAACACTTTTTTAATTTATTTTAATTGTTTTTTATTATCTTATTTATTCTAATCCATATCGATTTCCATATACTCATATTGAACAGAAATCTCCCTTGTATTATGCTGCTAATTCGTTCGAGTCATGGTCATTACTATGCTGCAGCTTGTCTTTTTATTTTTTACATTGCTTACAATAAATAACCTATGGGCAAATCCATATCATCCTTCAACACTAACCACAGCCTTACGAATTGGTAATAAGGCAAATGGAACTTCTTATTTTCTTTGTCGTGCAATGCTATTTAATGGCATTCACTCTGGAAAGACATGGGTTGATTATAATCGTTGTATCATTCCTTATAATGGTAAGGAATATGTTGTTGGTGAATTTACTATACCGAATCAACTTGAGTTTGGCCATTTTACTTGGACTCGTTATACAAAACAGAACTCAAATACCCTTTCGACAAAGCCATTTCTTAATGCTGTAGCATTTGGGGGGAAGCCGATTATCATTGGCAGAGATGTTCAAGGGAAGGCATTATATTTGTGTCAGAGTTTTTTTCGTGGTGGAGTTGAGCCAGGGAAAACATGGGAAGGTTATAATCATTGTAATATTACTTTTGCTGGGCATGAAATCATCAGTGATGATTATCGTATTTTAGTTGCGATATAAGTATTTTTAGGTGCAATGCAAAAGAGCTATTATAATGATTTAAGCTCTCTCATAAATGTAAAATGTCATATCATATTGATTTTTTTCATCTTTTTTATAAAGTTCTTTGTTTTTACAAAACCATAGAGATTCATCAATATTCGGAAAAAATACATCTGCAGTAAAGTGGTGGTGTATACGAGTGATATATAAACGGGTCGCCATATCCATAGATTGCCTGTAAATTTCCGCCCCACCAATAATCATAAGCTCATCAGTTTCTTGATATTGTTCAACTACCTTTAGTAACGAATCTGCAACGATTACTCCATCGATAGACAATGGTGAATGACTTAATACAATGTTAGTTCTACCCGGAAGTGCTCTACCTATTGAGGCAAATGTTTTACGTCCCATGATGATAGGTTTACCCATAGTAATTTTTTTAAAGTGCTGTAAATCTGCGGGTAAATGACAGAGCAGTTGATTATTGAGGCCTAAGCCGCCAGCCTCATCAATCGCTGCGATTAAACTGATAATTGCCATTAAGAATTCCTTTTTGATACCATCTGCATAGCCATACGCACAGCAGCAACCATGCTACCCGCATCAGCACGATTTTTTCCTGCCAACTCTAATGCAGTTCCGTGATCAACGGAAGTACGAATTATTGGCAAGCCTAAGGTCACGTTAACTGCTTCATGAAAGCCGGCATATTTTAATACAGGCAATCCTTGATCATGATACATTGCAACATAAGCATCGCAATCAGCTAAATACCCGGGGATAAACATCGTGTCCGCAGGGAGAGGGCCTTGAAC
>DAIAOV010000232.1 GCA_027437055.1 Legionella sp.
CTACTGGTTTACCTCTTATTTTAAAAATAAGTACCCGAACTCAAGATTATTTACGCGAACTTTTTTTTCTAAAACACTTTGCAGGGATATTACCAGTACCGCGTATTATACAAGAAGTGCCACCAGACACAGGTATTCATGGTGCAATTTTAATGGAGTGCCTACCCGGCACCCTGCTTAAAATAATAGACCTTACCGATACATTGGCTTATGACATTGGTTCGCAGCTCGCCGGTATCCATCTCAACCGCGTAGATGGTTATGGCGACCTTACACAACCTCATAATTTAAGCTCTGACCCACGTATTTACTTTACTTGTAAATTTGAAGAAGGCTTTGCGGAATGCAGCGATCATTTGCCTAAAACTCTGCTTGATCAATGCCACCGATATTATGATGATCATATCAATCTCTTGTCCTCAGTAGATGGTCCTTGCATGATACACCGTGATTTTCGTCCAGGTAATGTGATCATTAATAATGGCAAACTTCAAGGAATTATTGATTGGGCTTCAGGCCGTTCCAGTTTTTCCGAAGAAGATTTTTGTCCTTTGGAGCTTAAGGAATGGGGGGAGAGGCCTACTAGAATAAAGTCCTTTTTAAGAGGTTATGAAAGCATTCGCCCAATTCCTGATTATAGTGCCATAATGCCACTCTTACGCCTGAGCAGAGCTTTTGCTACAATTGGCTTTACAGTTAAACATGGAACATGGGCGAAACGCCACGCCCGTCTTTATCAGATTCACCGACAGTTTCTAGATGGATTTTTTTGAAATCTTAGCAAAAAATAGATGATCGCTTTTATGTCCTTTAGGAGGTTGTGCCATGAATAAACAAGTATTGCGCATGGAACAGGTTGTACAGACGTATGTAGCAGATAAACAATTCATGGGATCAATTCTTGTAGCACAACATGGGCATATTATTCTGGATAAAGGTTATGGCTACGCCAATCTTGAGTGGCAAATACCTAATACAACAACTACAAAATTTCGCATCGCCTCGCTCACAAAGCAGTTTACAGCCGTAGCGATTTTATTGCTTGAAGAACAAGGTAAGCTTAAAATAAGCGATTTCACTAATAAATACATGCCAAATGCACCTTCTGCTTGGGACAAGGTAACACTCTTCCATTTGTTAAACCACACCTCTGGAATTCCTAGTTACACTAGTTTCCCTGATTTTGCTGCATTTACAACAAGTACCAAAACACCAGAACAACAAATCGAATTTTTTCGCAACAAACCATTAAATTTCCAACCTGGATCAAACTTTGAGTACAACAATTCGGCCTATGTGCTCCTAGGATATCTAATTGAAAAAATAAGTGGTCAAAGTTATCAAGATTTTGTTGTAAATAATATATTCAAACCTCTTGAGATGAACGATTCAGGATATGACTCTCACTCAGAAATTATTTTACATCGTGCTGCTGGGTATATGGTCAGCTCAAATGGAATTCGTAATGCAGATTATTTAGATATGAGTATTCCTTATTCAGCAGGCTCT
>DAIAOV010000233.1 GCA_027437055.1 Legionella sp.
GAAGCAACCTCTAATGATCCAGCCTCGGTTGCATACGACTCCATTAAAGCAGCTCTTGAAGAAAAGGCTGATGTGGTCCTCATTGATACTGCAGGACGACTACACAACAATAAGAATCTAATGAATGAGCTAAGTAAAATTAAAAAAGTAATTGCCTCATTAATACCAGTTGCCCCTCATGATTCACTTTTAGTAATAGATGGGAACTCAGGGCAAAATGCTATTACTCAAGCAAACGAATTTAACAGCTTTGTTGACTTAACAGGGCTTATTTTAACTAAACTTGATGGTACTGCTAAAGGTGGAATTGTGTTTCAGATTTGCGAAATGAAGAGACTTCCTGTTTGTTTCATTGGTGTCGGCGAAGCTACCGAAGATCTTCAAGAGTTTTCAGTCTATGATTATATCGATGCCATTTTCGCAGGACCAACCGTACAAAATTGAATATTCCATTAAGAAAAACTACTCATTTAACAAAGCGCTGATCTCAGATTTACTTCTTTTTAATAGGGGAGACTAATACACGAGGCAAAATAATATAAGTGAGAAAAATAAATTTAATAGTTTACATAATATACATTATGTGCGAAATTATCTTTTCTCTGTATAATTGAAAAAGCCTTCACCAGACTTCCTTCCAAGTTTCCCAGCAGCAACCATCTTCTTCAGTAGCGGACACGGTCGATATTTTGAGTCATTAAAACCGTTATACAGAACTTCCATAATTGACAAACACACATCCAAACCAATAAAGTCAGCCAACGTTAGTGGTCCCATTGGATGATTCATCCCCAACTTCATAACAATGTCGATATCCTTCGCCGAGGCAACATTCTCGTACAGACTATAAATCGCCTCGTTGATCATCGGCATTAGTATTCTATTTGCAATAAAGCCGGGATAGTCGTTTACCTCAACTGGTGTTTTCCCGATGGCATTAGACAACTGCACAATAGCATCGAACGTCTGTTGGCTTGTTGAGTAACCCCGAATCACTTCGACTAACTGCATTATAGGAACTGGATTCATAAAATGCATACCAATAAAACGGTCTGCACGCGAGGCGGCTGCAAGTTCTGTTATTGAGATTGATGAAGTATTTGTCGCAAATATACAATCAGATTTAATTTCTTTTCCTAACTCATTGAAAATAGATAATTTGGCATCCTTGTTTTCATATATTGCCTCTACCAATAAATCAATGTCTTTTGGTATCAGATTTAATCTTGTTTGTACTTGGATGTTATCAAGAATGCGTTGTTTATCTTCAGAGCCGATTATATTCTTCTTTATCTGCCGGTCAAGGTTTGCAGAGATATTAGAGAATCCACGCTCAACTAAAGCTTGCTCCTTATCAACTAAGGTAACTTTGAAATTGTTTTGTGCAAAAACATGAGCAATTCCGTTACCCATTGTTCCGGCACCTATAACAGCAATTTTCTTAAAATTCATATAAACCTTCAGTTCTATTTTTTT
>DAIAOV010000234.1 GCA_027437055.1 Legionella sp.
GAAATAAAGCAGGTTGGGATAATCGGTATCTCGCTCAGATTCTAATGTCAAGCGATTTTTAGCGCGATTGCCCTATGGGTAGAAACGAAACCTATTGACTAAATTGAATACTTTGTTACTATGCAGCTTCCATCTTACTAAGGGGTAAACTATGAAGTTAAAGTCATTGTTGTTTTTAGTTTGTTTTAGTTTGTTTTCAAACGTTTTTGCAGCTAATTTACACATGAATCCGAAAGCAGATGCCGAAGATAAAAAATCTATTACAAAAAATCTAACTTTTCCTGGCTTTTGTCAAATCGAAATTATAAATTACCTCCCTATGCCTGTAACTGTTTATGGTATTTTTGACGATTATACTACAACATCTTTTTATATTGGCTATAATGATGCTCCTCATTATATTAGCTTATTCTATGGTTTCCGCTGCCATAGCGAGATGATTATTAGAATCGAGTCACCTTACTACCTCCTTTATGATAGCATGACTCCTGTAAATAGCACTATTAGTCTCTTCCCTTACTTGAAGAATCAGGCTAAAGCCGAGATAACTACTCGATAAGTTCGTAAAAATAAGTTAATTACAAGGAAAGTTCATTTTTGATGAGCTTTCCTTTTTTTTTGAGGAGTTTTTGATGAAATACCTCTTTCCCTGTCTTTTAGTGTTACCTTTGCTTACTTCTTGTGTGGAACAAGATCCTTATTACGAAGGAAATTATTATGCTCCCCCGCCTCGAGTGGAAGTTGAGCGCCATGACTTAAATCAACATTATCATCACAATAATGGACACTATAGACTAGCACCCCAAGGAAGAATTTATCATGGACATAATCATGTAAATGGCGGTAGTAGAGTGATCGTTAATCCTCATGCATCTCAAGGGCGAGTTGAAGTGCAGCAAAATACCCATGGACATGGTAGCGTGAATGGTAGCGAAGTACGTCCTCGTTCAACAGGTAGAACTGTTGTAGTGCCAGGGGCAGTACGAGGACAAACTAATAATGTCCAAGGCCAAACGCAACAACTCACTCAGTCTCAAGACGAGACACAACAAACTCACGGACATAATTAACACTGAGTTTCCAGTCGTTACCTTGAGCCGTTCGATCAGAGAACTGATAAATCTGATCATTTTTGTTCTGTGCCTAAGCCCCCTTGCTGGGCTTGGGTTTTAGACAAAACCGCATCCTACGAACGGCGCGCACATCCTTGTGCGCAACCAGAAGAATACCGACATATTTTAGAACGATTAACTTTTATTACTCATCGCTTTGCTCCCCTCCCACCGCGCGTAACGTGGGGGGAGAGGGTAGGGTGAGGGGGATATAATAGTGTCGCGTAGAGAAAGTAGGTTATTGTATTGACCTATTTTCCTGAAATAACAAAATTGCTCTAATAGGGCAATCGGGTTGCTTTAAGAAATGTCTTGGGTTTCTATCATCCAATAGATCGTAAAGAGAATGGATGATAG
>DAIAOV010000235.1 GCA_027437055.1 Legionella sp.
TCTATCATCCATTCTCTTTACGATCTATTGGATGATAGAAACCCAAGACATTTCTTAAAGCAACCCGATTGCCCTATCCTCAACCTGCTCTTCATTTAATTTTAAAGGCGCTATTTTCTCATAGATTTTTTCAGTAGGAACAGCCGCACAGTTGGTTAAATTATTAGTTCCATCGGAAAGGCATGACTTGTCCATAGTTAATTGTGAGTTTGGTTCAACGACGATCTCTGAATAACTGCAAATGGGTAATGTTAATGAGCATAGCAAGAGCAAAATCGGCTTTAAGATGGAAATACGCATGTTTTCTCCTTGAACTTTACATGAGCAGTTACCTTTATTCTCAGAGTATAGCAAGAATAAGCAGGTTAATGGTTTTAGATTGGCCAATAATTCCTGTTAAATCAAATTGATAGGCTCATGGACTGTAAAAATAATTGAAGATAGACTGCGTCTAGGTTATTGTGCAAAGTCAAGCAAATAACTGATTAGATCTTTTGCATCACCGTAGTTTTGCTGATTACTGTGTTGCAAGAGGTTTATTATAGAGCCAAATTGCTATAGAGGAGCTCAGATGACTAAACGAGGACTGATTGATTATACGGGTACTTATACCGATGCCTATCAACTGACTATGGCTCAGATTTATTTTTTAAACGGACAAAAAGATCATAGTGCTGTTTTTGATTATTTCTTCAGAAAACTTCCGTTTGATGGCGGATATGCCATTTTTTCTGGATTAGAAGACTTATTAGACATATTAGAAGATTTTCATTTTGATTCTTTGGATATTGAGTTTTTAGAAAGCCAAGGATTTCATTCTGATTTTGTTAATTATCTTAAGAATTTTCGTTTTCAAGGGAATATTTATTCCTGTTTGGAAGGGGAGATTGTATTCCCAACAGCGCCTATCTTAACGGTAGAAGCCAATCTCATTGAAGCGCAACTTGTTGAAACATTAATTTTGAATACACTGAATTTTCAAACACTTATAGCGACTAAAGCCAATCGTATACGTCAAGTGGCGGGAGATAGGTTACTTGTTGATTTTGGGTTGAGACGAGCTCAAGGGGCAGGTGGCTATTATGCCAGTCGAGCAGCGATTATTGGCGGTTTTGATGCGACGAGTAATGTCCGTGCTGGTCGTGATTACCATATTCCTATTTCTGGAACAATGGCTCATTCTTTTGTACAAAGCTATGATAATGAACTTTCCGCATTCCGTGATTTTGCCAAGCATTGGCCTAATCGTTGTGTGTTACTAGTTGATACTTATCATACTATAGAAAGTGGTGTACCTAATGCGATTACAGTAGGGAAAGAGATGGAAGCACAGGGGGATAGGTTGTATGGCATCCGCCTGGATAGCGGCGATCTTGCGGCCTTAGCGAAACAAGCACGTCATATGCTCAATGATGCCGGTTTAGATTACGTGAAGATCATTGCTT
>DAIAOV010000236.1 GCA_027437055.1 Legionella sp.
CTTCCTCAAGCCATGGTAGTAAACCTACAATCTAGTCCAGGTTTACCAGCGTTAACTGCTCTTGCTATGCTATTGAGGCAAGAGGGCGTTCACCAACAACCTGGGGCTTACAGTATCATGCAGGCACTTGCTAATGCCTTACTTGGTTACGCTTTACGTGCTTATACACAGTCAGGAAAGTCACAAGCTAGCTGGCTCGCACTGTCGGCTGACCCTCGTCTAAACAAATCTCTCACTGCCATGTTGAACGAGCCAGGACATCCGTGGACAATTGATTCACTAGCTAAATTATGTGCAATGTCGCGCGCTACCTATGCTAGACAATTTAAAGTTAGTACTGGCCAAAGCCCTGGAGAAGTTCTCTTACATATTCGTATGCTGCATGCCTGCCGATTAATGAGGCAAACTTCACGATCATTAGCAGATATAGCAAATGAAGTAGGTTACCTTTCTGAGGCGGCCTTTGGAAAAGCATTTAAACAAACATTAGGTCAGACGCCAGGACAGTGGAGAAAATATCCTTAAATTCTGAAAAGCAATTTTTAGCTCAAATGTGTTTAAGTGAGAGATATTTACTAATTAGTAGTGTTTTAATATGAAGATTTGTTTGGTTTGTTTTTTTAAGTGACTATTTGGAAACACATCAAAACACTATACAGGACAGTCATTTTTAATCGCTCAATGCAGCATTTTATTTTGTTTAAACGGATTAATGATGTCGGTAATTAGGGCGAAACGTAACCAAAATAGATTGATAAAAACAATTTAAACACGTTCTCTTTACGATGATTATAACGATATTCTATTTCCTTGAGATACATTGGAAAGTGATATCTTGAAACACCCCTGTAGTTATAGAGTATATGTTTCGCATAACTCCAAAATCCCTCTATGCCGTTAATATGGTTTTTAGTCTTTTTATTGACGAAATCCTTACTATGATTAACGACATGATGTTTTCCGTATCGTTGCAGAGATTGATAGCCTCTAAATGCATCCGTCTAGTAGACCGATCCTTTACGGGTATGTGCTTGTATATGACTCATGAGTGTTTCAGCAGATACCGTTTCTACAATCTTGGTATACACCCTCCCGTCACGCTCTAACAGGCCAAATACAATGCTTTTACCTCTTGCTCCACGACCACGCTGACCTTTACGTGAGCCACCAAAATAGGATTCATCTAGCTCGATTTCACCTGACAGCTTGGCTCCCTCTAATTCTGCAGTATGAAATAAAGCCATCCGTAAACGTTGGTATACTCG
>DAIAOV010000237.1 GCA_027437055.1 Legionella sp.
GCTTGTATCTTTAAAAGGTAGGCAAAAAAGCTTAATCTCAAGGGCACTTGGGATGGGAGAAGAGATCTTGTAACCGGGCAAGGCATAAAGCCTGAAGCGTAGATTAGGACCTTCTCCCCACTTATCTATCGACCGAACAGTATCTTAGGCCGCTCCGCTAAAAGTAAGCCTGTATTTGCAAGCTTGGTCAATGATAAATAACACCCAAGTAATTACACGCTTTTGGAGATTAGCATGAGTACATATGATTTTGTAGGAGTTGATGTAGCTAAAGATAAAATTGATGTAGCTTTTGAAAAGGATGGTCATTTTAAACACAATGTTTTCTCTAATAATTCCAAAGGCCATAAAGAATTTTTTGAGTGGCTTAATCGCCATACCTCATTGCCTTGGGTTTGTATGGAAGCAACAGGCCATTACAGTATAGGGATTGCTGATTTTCTAACAGAACACTCTATTCGTGTTAGTGTGATAAATCCATTTCAAGTTAAAAATTTTGCTAAAGCCTCTCTAGCACGCAATAAAAATGATTTAATTGACTCCAAAATCATTACTCAATTTGGCCAACGAATGAGACCTCGCATTTATCAATCTACTCCAGCAGAACAAAAAGAAATAAAGGACTTAACAAAACTCCTTGATATGCTCAAAGCACAACTTATTCAATTAACGAATCAGCTGCACAGTACTCAAGGCACTATTGCGCGAAAGGCATTGGAAAAAATGAGCCAAAATTTTGAAAAGGAAATTGCTCAACTCGAAAAAGAAATCGCAAATTTAATCGCTAGAAATGAGCAGCTCAACGAACAGTTTCGGTTGCTTACCAGTATTAAGGGTATTGGAAAATTAACTGCTTTTCGTGTCATTGCTTTAATGCCTCATATTAATTCTTTCTCAACAGCCAAACAATTTGCTGCATATATAGGAATTACACCTAAAAGTCATCAATCAGGTTATTTTGTAGGAAAAACCACTATTTCTCGTCTTGGCGATGGACGTTTAAGGAAGTCTCTCTATATGGCTGCTTTAGTGGCCAAAAATTATAATAAAGCGTTAGCCAATTTTGTAAGCCGTTTACAAATGAAAGGAAAAACTCCAAAAACAATTATCTGTGCCGTCATGCGAAAATTAGCTCATATCATTTTTGGAGTTCTTAAAAGCAAGCAACCTTTTAATGAAAATTTTGCTTGCCTTTAAAGACAGTATCTAC
>DAIAOV010000238.1 GCA_027437055.1 Legionella sp.
GAAATAAAATATAATTAAATATCTATTTCTTATACCTCCTTCCTTTTAACGGTGGAAGTCTCCGACCAAACCTACTTTCCCTAGGGTTTCAGTCTGGCAGCTCAGGAGTGAACCTTCAACGGTTGATACTTTAGCAGCGCTTTCAGTCTATGACGCTCCCTCCCTGAAAAGACCGTTCCGTTTACTTTACCCCGTCATCACAATTAAAAATATTGGTTATGTTGGTGGTATCTTACCAGTTTTTCTTTCTTAGGTCAATATGTAAAAATAAAAAGAATAATAACATGTGGCTATTGGCCTTATCCTTTAGGTCAACTCCTTTGCACGCATGCACCCAGTGAAAATAACCGGAAAGTGGTATATAATGAGTTGGAAATCAATGGTGAGGTGGGGATAGTTTCATGGATCCAATTAATAAATCGATTGTACAATCTGCGCTAAACGGTTTTCTTAACCGCGACGTTTACCTCCATTTAGAGACGACCAATGGAGCTTATGCCGTCCATAGGAAAGAAAGTAATATGACTGTGGGAGCCTATATTCGCAATGGTCGTATCTGCTTTGGACGTGGAATCATCACGGGGGACGGTCCATACCGCGTGGGGCTTAAGATAGAACTCGGCTGGGTTTACGCCGAAGGTCTAACCGATTTTGAGACAGACCAGGAAGGTCGGCTCTTGCTCGCCGGTCATGATCAAGATGGGCGCCTGGCTGTAGCTTTAGAACTCAGTTTATCCCCTTTTGAATTGTAAAATTATTATTAATGTGGGAGGAATAATTTCTTGGAACAACACGTTCTCGTAGTTTTCCCACACCCAGACGATGAAACGTTTGGCTGTGGCGGAACCATAGCACAATTCACTAAATCGGGTGTTCCTGTCACTTACGTCTGTGGTACTATGGGCCAAATGGGGCGCAATATGGGAAGGCCATTCTTTGCCAACCGGGAATCGTTGCCGAGTATTCGGGAAGCAGAGTTGGAGAAAGCTTGTCAGGCCATCGGCATTCAACACCTGATTAAGCTTGGGTTGCGAGATAAAACGATTGAGTTTGAAGACCCAGAACAATTGACCGATAGAATTGAGCAGATCCTCAAAGAGGTCCGCCCCTCCCTGGTCATAACTCATTATCCGGGACATGCAGTGCATCCGGATCACAATGCTCTAGGTGACGTGACGATCCGTGCCGTCTCTCGTCTTT
>DAIAOV010000239.1 GCA_027437055.1 Legionella sp.
CGCTGCTTCCGGCCATTCGGCAATGAGTATTGCCCCTGTAATTGCAATGAACATTAAGCTGTTAATGTTCAGGGTTTTAGAACGTAAAGCAAACAAGCCTTTCTTAAATACTGTTGGTCCACTGATTACTATCGCTGCTAAAGCCATTACCCCAACCCAAAGGGATTGCTCTGTTTGGTATAAATAAGCCATTCCCTCGGAGATAAGGGCCAACATCCCTGCTGTCGTAATCCATAGCCAGGAATTATCATATCCTGTTTTTGCAGCGCTGCTGTTACTAACACTGCTTTTGATACTGACACGCATTCCTAATGTTTCTATTTGTGCTTTAAGTGACTCAATGCTATCCAGAGAATGATAAATAGTGACTTCTTCACCAATGAAATTGAAATCCATTTTTTCAATTTCAGGAATGGCTTGGAGTTGACGGCGTATCATTTGTTCTTCGGTTGGACAATCAAGCCTAGCAACTAAAAACGTGGTTACGTTTGTAGGTTTTGTCATAACACGTTCCTTTATAATTTCTATATATATATTAATGCTAAAAGATTAATTCTTTAGCTGGTGAATTTAATTAAATAAAAACATATTGTTTATTTAGGTTTCATTTATTTTTTGCAGTTAAATAAACCACTTGAAGCGACTTGATGAATCAAAGAATAAGCCACTTCAGAAGATACTACCATTCATCATAAAACATACTATATCGATGCAGTTATCATTTTTAAACACTGGATTTTCATTACGTCGTTAGCCCTATTACAAGAAGTCATCTTTAATAAAGATCCGTATTTACAGAGCGCTCAGTACTCGTTCAAGTCGACTTCTTACTTCGCTGGCAACCTGATTGATTTCAGGATTACCGACTAATTCTAATACTGCTTGTGGATCCATAAATTCAACAAATACATTGGCTGAATTATCCTGTCGTACAACTACATTACAGGGTAGCAGCAATCCAATAGACGGCTCCTTCTCTAATGCATGATGGGCGAATTGTGGATTACATGCACCTAGAATCTGATAGGGGGGCATATCTTGATCTAACTTTTTTTTCAGAGTTTCCGACACATCTATTTTTGTAAGAACTCCAAACCCTTCTTTTTGTAATTCCATTGTAACTTTCTCAATTGCAAGCTC
>DAIAOV010000023.1 GCA_027437055.1 Legionella sp.
TAATACTTTTTTTCGAAAATCAATAGAATACGTCATAAATAATTGATTATAATCAATTTATTTTAATTTTGCTATACTCGCTTCACTGCCTTCCTTTGCGAAGCGAGAAGAGAAGTTATCGGTGATCACTGGATCTGTTCCTGTTCTAGATTCATTGCCTTCAGGCTGTCGTTTTCATCCAAGATGTATTTACGCTTTTGAGCGATGTAAACACGAGGAGCCGCAATTACAATGGATAAATGATCGCCTATTACGCTGCCATTTATATCCTGAGCTGAATCAGCTTCCTCCATTAGAAAAAAATAAACTGGTTTGGGAGACAACAAGTAAGCAAGAGGAAACCGTACTGACAGTAAAAGATTTATCGGTTCATTTTGAACAAAAAAAAGGAGTATTTAGTCGTCATAAGGCTATTTTTAAGGCGGTTGATAGTTTGTCTTTTCATTTACATAAAGGTAAGACATTAGCTTTAGTCGGTGAGTCCGGATGTGGGAAAACAAGCACCAGTCGCGCTTTATTGCGTTTATTGCCTGTCGCAGGAGGAGAAATCTGGTACAGAGGTCAAAATATTCTTTCTCTACGCGGAAGAGCCTTGCGACGATATAGAAAGCAAGTGCAAATTATTTTTCAAGATCCTTTTTCTTCCATGAATCCTCGCATGACTGTTGGGGAAATTATTGCAGAAGGCATGTATGCCCAAGGAATGAAACGCTCTCTAATCAATGCTCGGTTGAATAAGCTAATTAGTCAAGTCAACTTACCGAGTACTAGTTTAGAGCGATATCCCCATCAATTTTCAGGCGGTCAAAGGCAACGAATTTGCATTGCCAGAGCCTTAGCAACAGAACCTGATATCTTAATTTGTGATGAGCCAACAAGTGCTTTAGACGTTTCTGTTCAAGCACAAATTCTTAATTTATTAAAAGAATTACAGCAAGAAACAGGTATCTCCTATCTTTTTATTACTCATAACATGGGTGTTGTATCGTATATTGCTGATGAAGTATTAGTCATGAAAGATGGCTTAGCAGTAGAATTTGGGACATGCCATCATGTCCTTAAGCATCCAGAACATGCATATACTCGCCAATTGTTAAGCGCTGTATTGGACCTTCATTAATACTACATACTGTCTGGAGTATTACTGTGTTACTATTCGCGACAATCAGACAAAACTGCGTAACCGTTCTCGCAATGGCGTCAACTTAAGATCTTTATAATGTAGGTCGGGTCCTTGGCTCGACATAAATAGGCACACTCTAAAGAACAATCATGTCCCAAAGATCTCATTTGTCGGGCCAAGGGCCCGACCTACTCCTTAAGTTGACGTCATTGCGTGAACGATTACAAAACTGCGGTTATGCAAGATGAATCTTGCTCTATTCTTTAGGAGAAGTAAGCTGTATGAAAAGAGAAGGTACACTGCCTATCAAGATCCGGAAAGCAAAACAAAATTGGCTCGAAGGAAAAAAGGAAATTCCTATTCATTTTCAGATACAACAACGACCTGAGGTTGCTAGAAGAAAGCTAAAAATCAATAATGCGGCTCCTTCAATTAAAACGATGTTTGAGTCAGTAATTCAGACTGTTGCAAGCAAAAGCTCTGAGATTGATGAGGAATTGCTTCAAGCGGCGATGAAAAAAACTAAAGAGGTTATCGATGGGAAAATACAGCATATCCCGTCTATCGCTTCCTGGCTTACTTTATTACTGAATGATTGTAGAACAGGGCTTAAAAATGATTTATTGCGCTATCTGAATTTAATAAGCAGGCTAAATACCATTAATGATCAGCTCGTGAAGCAATGGATAAAAGTTCATACTGCGCTTGCTGAAAATGGAAAAATGGATCATTCGGGATTGTTATTTGATGTGCAGGATGGTCTTGAAAAACAGAGTACGCTACTGAATTCCATTGTGGAATTATATAGATACAAGCCCTATCCCAATATAGAACAATTTGTTGTTGCTTTAGGAAAAGAAAGGAAAAAATTAAAGTCTTATATTGAGACTTTTGATAGGGATCCTTGGGAGGCTCGTGCGCCTAAATATACTGCTGAAGGTAAGTTAGTGCAGTCAACAGAGCAAATTCTTAAACAACAATTTGATACATCACAAGTGCAGCGTGTTATAGAAAAGATGCGCAAGACTTTTAGTGGAGAACATTTGGCTGCTGAACTTCAATATGAATTAGCGCAACAAGTGATCTATATCAATGCGATTGGTAAAGAACATCCATTACTGGTTAGAAATAAAACTTATACTGATTTAACTAAGCTTAGTCGCTTAGAATTACGGGAGCTTTCTACTTTATTAATTGCTCAGATAAGAACTCCAATCATTGGCGAACATACTAAATTATCTAAGTTAAAGGCCCAATTAAATTTACTGGCGGTAATGAGAGAGCAATATTTTCGTGTGACCGGTCAATTTATTGATTCTACTCAAATAGTATCCATATTAGTGTCTTTGAATAGTCCGCAACACAATACTCTTGTAGAAATAGAGCCAGAAGAAAAAAGAAAAGTGGCGACTTTGTTATGCGCTGTGATGCAATGGGCTGAGGCTGATGGAGGTTCTGTTGATGTATGCGTATCCAATCGTAATTCGCTAGCTAAAGACTATATAGAGCAAGGGACACAATTGTTCTTGACTGCTATGGACATTCCTTCCTCTATTGTGGAGGCAGATGATTTTGCGGGCACTTATCAAGTTGGTGGTATCAATTATACTACTATTGCCGATCTAGCATTGTATCGTTCACGTGCTCAAAAAGAAGATGAGGGTCTTATTGCTAATGAACTCAATAGAGCGCTCTCAAGTAATTTGATTATTAGTGGATTGGATTTTTCAACTTTAAATGACAGGATAGTATTTGATTTATTAGTCGACACGGAACAATCTAAGACCAATCAACCGAGTCCTTATGAATGGATCTATCCTTTAATCAATGAGTTCATTAGTCAAGATGAATTTAAAAATAGTGATATTTTATCGGACGAGACCTGGGATGAGGAGCAAGATTTAGTTTATCTGAGGCATTTTCTTGAACACCATGCCAAGACCGCAACCCATAAACAACAATTACTCAATTTGTCTGATGCCACATTGAGTTCTTGGATTAATTTGGCGTGTAGAGTTCAGCAATTGGTCGAAGGAGAGGACTTTATTGTCGATATGAGACAAAAATCTGCTGCAGTAGCGGTTCCTGTCTTTTTAAGAACTGAGCAAGAGTTTTTTTTATTTAGCCACGAAATGCAGCATTTTTTATATGATCGCTTACAAAAACAATACCCCTCGTTACAGTTTACAATTCATGACGAAAGAGAAATTGTAGATTCGGTGTCCGTGAAAGAGTTATTTGATCTTTATAAGTATCATGGCCGTATTATGGCTATTTTTGGCAAATCGGGCATGAGAAAGGAACTAGCTAAACAAAGTAATGAGCTCAATATTGAGGCAGCTATTCAAATACCATCACACGATCAATATCAGCGTGAAGAGTTGGATTGTCACCACGTACCAATTAATGAAGCTCATTTGAAAAAGATCAAGAGTATCATTGCGCAAGCTCAATCTGATCAACCTATTGTTTTGTTAGTGCAAGATGCTTATCAAGTAGAAAAATTGTTCCAAGAGCTAAGTAGGCAATTTGCTCAAGAGGGCAAAGAAGTACAATTAGGGGCTTTTACCGGAGATGAGTCTGAAGAGACCAGAAAAAATTGGGCTGAGAATCATGCTGGACAAGCTAATACCATTACTATTGCTACTGCTTCGTTAATTAAAGGCCTGTCTTTTACTTCTGCTCACCATCATGGATTTTTAGGGGTACATACTTACTGTGAAACGCCGAATAAAACAAGAAAGTTTATCGCTCAAATGGTACCTAAAAACACTCCTGGTCGCTATGCAGTGATTTATGAAGATGATGGGGTAATACACTCCAATTCATGGTCTTATCAAGAAGAGCAAGAAAAAGACCATATTTGGGAGCTAGTAACTAAAATTCATCGCAAAAAAAATCAAGAAATTGCCATTGAACGTTATTACACTCAAGCTGTGTCTAACATTCAATCAGTTGTGTTGCAACAAGTTGATGAATGGCAAGCCTTTTTGCATTTGCTCTATCCTAAAAAGCAATGGAAAAAATTAGATAGAGATATATTTGTTTTAAGAGAGGAGCTGATCTCATTACTAGACGAAGAGTGGACTAATTGCTTAGAGAGCTCCGATCCGGATAAAGCATATTTAAATCCTTACATCAGACGCGATAAAAAAGGGAAATTACAAACGTTTGCCCTAGAAAAAATGTTAAAAGAATATGAACGTATTGTTGCTTTATTGTGGCAAAAACAACGTGATGTTCTTAAAGGAAAAACTACAGGGAAAATTACCGCAAGCTCTATCAATGCATTACGTTGTGATTATTTAGAAAGAGTATCGTTGGAGGAACAACTAAAAGGAAACAAATTAGCCGAACGTCAAAAAAGAAAAGCCGCGAATAGAGCTAAGAAAAAAATAAGTCATTCTAGGGATTTTGGTTTGGATGTTAATGGCGCTATGCTCGCTTATTCAGATGCCCCCAAGGGGAATTATGGGATGATGTTTGCAAAAAATCAGATTCGCTTTCTGGCGGCAGAAATGGCGCAAATAGTTGAATCTTCTTCTTTAAGTACTGAGGCTAAGGTTATATTGAATGAACGATTAAAAGGAGTAGATAGCTTTTTAGCCGTTGCCAGTTTTTTAAATAATTATTTCACTTTGTTTGATTCAGATCATCTTGCAGAAAAATACCGTATGCAACCTATGATCAATGAGCTATTCAGAATATATGAGTATTCGAGGTTGGAATTGGCTGAAGCCCAGGATTTGGAGGAATTAAAAGATATTTATGTTCATAATGTGGCTTTTGACGTCGTGAATGCTCTAGAACAAAATTTATCTTGGGCTTTAGAGGAGAATAGGGGATGGGGACTAGAATATTGGCTTGAGCGAACAGCAGTTAAAAAAGCAGCCCACGACTTATTAGCAGCTGTTGCTGTAGTTAAAAGTGCAATAGATACCCCAACTCGTAAAGAAGCAATTAAAAATCTTTATAAGCTACTCGCTCATCATCAGGCTCAGCTTGACGAATTATGGATATTTTCTTTTGGCCATAAAAATACTCGCGATGTCATTAATCAAACGCTAAAGACATTAAATACTCTCACTGTAATTGGCAGTGGTTATGAGGAGTTGGATGTTACTTTTATTCAAGAGTGCGAAGAGGAGGCCTATTCCAGTGTGATGAAAGACCAGTTTAATGCTGTTCTTGAACAGATAGAAAGTCAAAATGATTCTTGGTTAAGAGATAATCTACAATGGAATCGTATCAAACAACAATTGGTTCTAATCCAAAAGGAGAATAAGACAGTCTACGTTATAGATGATTTGTATTATCTACTTTCTAAAATTGGAAAAGAATTAAATTTATCCGGCTTACCTACGGATGCCTCAGTATTCAGATTGGTTATTGAATTAAGGGGATCATTGCGCACTATTTGGGATAAGTTTTATCAAAATCATCAGGAGATGATCAGTGATAGCAAACACTTGAAGAATAAAGCGCAACAATTACAGGAAAATCTACAAAATCTGAATGGTTATGAGGTAGAGAGCGTCACCATAAACCACCAGTATAATGGATTTAATGAGTATTTTGATTTAATCATAGAAGGGACGGGCTCTAATCCTCTATTAGATGGCTTTCTCATTTATAATTCGCAACTATCCGAGCTAGAGAAAGAACTAGAACGATTAGAGACTCAGAAAAAACAACTTAATGAGCAGATCCGTATTGTGCAAAAACTACGGACAGAGCAATTACCCCAATTTTGTTCTAATGAGAATAACTCTTTGGAGAAAGAATTATTTCCTCTAAATTGCCAAGGGCAATTAGAAGAATTGCGTCACGTAAAAGCTTTTCTTTTTGGTGTGCTCCCTAAAGATCTGAGTATTTTTTCTCAAGAGGAACAGAACCTTTTTCACGATAGAGAACTAGTTAAAAAGCTCGAGATAGATCACTTTGATTTAGGACAAATAGAACAATTAAAAGATGAGAAAATAAAGGCAGAACTGATTAAGTTATATAATAAAGTAAATCATGCAACTTTACTGAAAGAACAAGGCTTTTTTTCAAAAGTAGTATCATTTTTAACGAGTCCTTTTAGTTCTCGCGAAACTAGAGATGACTTGGCTTATCAATTGACTACTTTGAAAGCAATGCCCGATGCTCGATTAAAATCTATGCTGCAACTGAAAATCAATGCATTAATAGATACTCTAGCTACCCAGTTACGTTCACAGGAGCGCTCAATTCACGATGCCGGCCTATTATTAGGAGAAAAAATTGATTTTTTACAGCAAAAAACTGATGAAGAGACAAAGTACGGTAATGTGATTATTAAGAGGTTTGCTAATCTTGATAGGCTCTGTGATTTTGAAATAGAACTTAGAAATTATAAGGCTTCTCATTTGATACCTAGCGTGCCTGAAAACATATCTATTCAAGAGAAACGGATATCTACGCCATCAAGGATTGCTGCGAATGAAGAACATGATGAACCAGCAACGAGTAGGTCATTCAGATTTTAATAAGGTTAATTTATTTAACATCCCGCGGCTTGTCCGCGGGATCCATGAGATCTACGTTAAAACACTGAGCCTCGCGGACAAGCCCCGAGGCGTAGGCAGAGATGTGATCAAGAGACAGTTGCAAGCAAGAAACTACGCTTTATGCTGAACCCACATTAATTAAATTGGCAATAAACTCGACTACAAGATTTTTGTCCATTTGTTGTGATTCACTAGATATTCTCGACTTATATTCCACACAGCCTTGTTCCAGATTTCTATCACTAACAACCAAGCGATGAGGAATACCAATTAAATCATTATCCGCAAATAAAATTCCTGCTCTTTCATTGCGGTCATCAAGTAATACATCAACTCCTCTATTACAAAACTGCTGGTATAACTCTTCAGCATGTTCTCTGACTGCTTGCGATTTTTGTCCATTAATCGGGATAATAACCAGTTGGAAAGGGGCTATGGCTAAAGGCCAAATAATACCTTGGGCATCATGATGCTGCTCAATGGTGGCGGCAACCACGCGAGAAATGCCTAAACCATAGCATCCCATCATCATAGTTTGTAAATGACCTTGTTCATTAATGACCGCAGCATTCATTGCTTTTGCATATTTGTCACCCAACTGAAACACATGACCAACTTCTATGCCTCGACAAGAGTGTAGTGTTCCCTTACCATCTGGACTTACATCTCCCTCTTTTACATTGCGTAAGTCATAGGCCTCATGGTAATGAGCATCTCTATCCCATGCAGCACTGATATAATGCTTATCGGCTTGATTGGCGCCACAAACAAAAGAGTTCATTGCTAGGGCAATATGATCGGCAATAACCGGTATATTCAATTGAACTGGGCCTAAAGAACCTATTGGTGCTTTTAAGGTTTTTACTATAGTTTCTTCGTCGATAAAAGTCAGTGGAGTAGCAACTAAATGATGTTTTATTGCTTTGACTTCGTTGAGCTCGTCATCGCCTCTTAATACTAAAGCGACCATAGGATGTTCTTTACCTTTAACGATTAACGTTTTAATCGTCTGGCTTGTTTCAATATTTAAGAATTTGGCTACTTCCGCAATAGTTTTCTGATTAGGAGTATCAATTAGTCGCATTGCTTCAGAAGTTGGTGTGCTTGCTTTTTCAGGTCTAAAACTGGTTGCCTGTTCAATGTTCGCAGCATAATCGCTGGAATCACTATAAAAAATCAAATCCTCACCTGAGTCTGCTAATACTTG
Organism: Legionella sp.; assembly: GCA_027437055.1. Taxonomy (GTDB): domain Bacteria; phylum Pseudomonadota; class Gammaproteobacteria; order Legionellales; family Legionellaceae; genus Legionella. Next base: position 7,862 of record DAIAOV010000023.1, read on the forward strand.
GAACTCATGAGAAGCGGAACCTCCAATAGCACCAGTATCAGCTTCCACCGCTCTGTACTTAAGTCCCATACGATCAAAGATACGGCAATAAGCCTGATACATGTCTTGATAGGTTTTTTGTAAACTTTCAAGAGTTAAATGGAATGAGTAAGAGTCTTTCATGATGAATTCTCGAGCACGCATTACCCCAAAACGTGGTCTGATTTCATCGCGGAATTTGGTTTGTATTTGATAAAAATTAACAGGCAACTGCTTGTAGGACTGTAATTCATTACGCATGATATCGGTAATGACCTCTTCATGAGTAGGGCCAAAACAATATTCTCTATTATTGCTGTCCTTCATAGTTAGCAATTGACCACCAAAAGTATCCCAACGACCAGTTTCTTGCCATAGCTCAGCAGGTTGTATTGCGGGCATTAATACTTCCATCGCATTAGCTCTGTTCATTTCTTCACGAACTATCTGCTCTATCTTACGTAACACTTTAAGACCTAATGGCATCCAGGTGTAAAGACCTGAACCCAGTTTACGTATCATACCTGCTCTTAACATCAGTTGATGCGATGTTATTTCAGCATCACTAGGAGTTTCTTTCAGGGTTGATAAAAACCATTGAGACGCACGCATTTCTGCTCCTGAAAAGTCTAGGGGCTGTTTGCAATTCATTCTGGCTTGAATCTAAATGTTGCGATTTTAGAGTATAGAAACACAGCATTTGAGCCAAGATAGCAGTATTGTAAACAGACCTTAAGTTGAAAGTGAATTATTATATACTTATCATGCAACAATTTGCGATACAATTTAGGGAAGCCTGATGAATACTTTAGGACTTATCCAAACCTTTTGTAAGGTAGTGCAGTGCACCAGCTTCACTGCCGCTGCAAAAGCATTACAAATTTCCTCGGCTGCTGTTAGCAAACAAGTGAGTTTATTAGAGGCTCAACTTGGAGTGACGTTATTAAATCGTACAACACGACAAGTCTCGTTGACAGAAATCGGGAGTATTTATTACCATGAGGTTCAATCAGTATTATTGGCCTTAGATAAGGCTGATGGAGTTATTGCTGCGGCTAAAGATGAGCCATCTGGTTTATTACGCGTAAAAAGTTCTCGTTATTTTGCGGAACATTTTATTATTCCGCGCCTACCAGTCTACATGGCTACCCATCCACGAGTTACCTTAGATTTACAAATCGCAGAACAGATACCTCATCTTTTGGAGGAGGATTTGGATGTCGTTTTTGGTATGTCTGCTCAGGTTGCCTCTAATTCAATTCAAAAAAAAATAACGACCACACGTTATGTGTTTTGTTCCTCTCCTTCTTACATAGCCGTTCACGGCCAACCAGAGCATCCTGCTGAGTTACAAGAGCATAGTTATATTACCCATACCATGAGAGAGCCCAATGATTGCTGGGTTTTTCCTTCAGGCGAAATTGTTTATTTAAAGCCCATATTATATTTGAATGATGCCCAGGCGATGTTGGAATCAGCGATGAACGGTTTGGGAATAGTTGCACTGCATCATTATCAAGTAGCTCAAGCATTAGCTCAGGGGAATTTAGTGGAAATTTTAGTCAAATATCGTATGCCACCTATTTCAGTATTTTTGTTCTATCATCCAGGACGTTATATGCAGCCTAAAATAAAAACCTGGGTAGAGTTTATGAGTCGTGATTTGCCTGAGGAGTTGTGATGGTGGTAGAAGTAGGGAGGCGCGTCTTAACTCGACGCGCGCGTTCACGTAAAACAATCCTAACCAGTTATTTCAAATTGGCTTCTTTAATCACTTGATCGAGCTTTTCAGCCAATTCTTCATTTCCGTTATCACCTAATGCCGTGAGCTCTTCGCCATAGTTTTTGTATCTCACTCTACCGCTGTTCACGTCATACAGAGCTCCAACCATGGCAATTTCATCCTCTTTGATCATGGTTCTTAAAATATCACTTTGCAGATAAATATTTTGCAAGGTATTCGCTATATTTAATTCTGTTACATGATTAACAAAATTAATGTTCTGTCCTGATCGGTTCTCTTGAGTTTTAATCTCGGCATTTATCGCGGGCTTAATTTTAGAAAGAAGCTGGGTAATATGTCCTTTTTCGATGCCATCACAAGCAGAATGAATAGCACCGCATCGAGTATGACCTAATACTACGATGAGCTTGGCTCCTACTACATGACACGCATATTCAATACTGGCTAGAATGTCATCATTGACGACGTTACCGGCAACACGTACGCAAAAAATGTCGCCAAAAGTCATATCAAACACGGTTTCTACTGGAACCCTAGAATCAATACATCCAAGAACAACAGCAATGGGGTGTTGCATCTTCGCTGTATGTTTAATGTCTGTGCGGTTTGATCTATGAATACGAATATCTTGTAGGAAACGTTGGTTCCCTTCATGTAGAATATTCAATACTTGAGCCGGGGTGAGATTAGATTGAACGCCATAAGTGGTTACATTGATGAAATTGATGTAATTATGCACTTTATAACTGTCCTTAAATCCAGTCAAATTCAAGGCGATATGTTTGTTTGGTGCTTGCTCTTCTTTAAATATATCTAACAACTCGATAATTTCTTTATCAATGTATTGGCTGTAGCGTGCATCAATAATAAGTTGCGAGCGTGGGGGTATCGATTCTAGTTCCGCTACTAACGCGGCTTTGTTTAAGAAAGTCATTTGTTGTGGCAACACTAATCGACTAGTGATTCCATTAGGATAAATTTCTTTAAAGATATCAATGCGAGCCTGACTATTTGATTTTAAGATATAGAATAAGCTGATAAATAAACCTATCAATATTCCAGCAAGTAAATTAAAGGCAATGATACTGATTACGGTCACAATAAAAGGAATAAACCGATCTCTGCCCTGAGCATAGATACTAGTATAAATTGCAGGTTTATTTAATTTATATCCAGTGTAAATTAATATGGCTGCCAAAGAAGACAAAGGGATTTTATTTAAAGCCCCAGGGAGCAACATCACGGCAAATAAAATGAAAACACCGTGTAAAATAGTCGACAATTTAGTGGCGGCGCCAGCTTGAATATTAATTGAAGTCCTGACGATTACAGAGGTGACAGGAATACCACCTATTAAACCTGCAGTCATATTTCCTACCCCTTGGGCAATCAATTCCTGATTGGTGGAGCTACGACGTCTTTTCTTATCTAATCGTTCGCCTGCTTTGAAATTAAGCAGTGTTTCAAGAGACGCGACAACACCTATTATTAAGGCATAAACATAGATTTGGGGATTAGACCAAGAAGACCAAGAGGGAGATTGAAGATGGCCAAGAAAATCATGAAGTCCTGTTGTTTTCGGGATATTGACTAACTGTGGCGAGCTTTGTACTAGGGAGGAATCACTCCATATAAAGACTTCATTCAATAGCACACCGAGAATAACGACAACTATAGGAGCAGGAATTTCTTTTAATAGTTTATTTTTGGTGTAATCAAAATAAATCAAAATAGCTAATGATAGTGCGGTTATTAATATGGCTCCGGAATTAAGATGATGATAGAGAGCTAATAGCGGACTTATAGCAAACCCTTCTGTAATTTCTAAAAGGTGAGTTTTGAGCTCATTGTAGTCAGCAGAAAGAGTAAACGCTAAAGGCAATTGTTTGATTATTAATAAAATACCTATAGCACACAGTAAACCTTGAACCACATTAGAAGGAACATAGTCTGCAACGAACCCTGCTTTAAAACCACCAATAACTATTTGTAGTAATCCTGCAAGTAGCAAAGCTAATAAAAAAGTATTAAAATCACCAAGATGAGCTATCGCAGTCACCACGACGGCAGCCATACCCGCAGCAGGCCCACTGACACTGACGTGAGAACCGCTTAGAGCCCCAACAATAACCCCTCCAGCTATCCCACTAATTATTCCTGAAAATAAAGGTGCACCAGAAGCTAAGGCAATACCTAGACACAAAGGGATTGCAACAAGGAATACAACTATTGCTGCTACAAAGTCAAATTTTAAATAGCGTTTAGTATATACGCGAAATTTACGCAGATTCATTATACTATTTCCTATCATTTTAAAGTTCCTATGCCTAAAGTTGCATTATTGTAAAGAGTAGATTGCATTATTGTAAAGTAAAAAACATCATTTTAGACTAAGTTGTTTATTTTTTAAATCAAAATAACATGTAACTCATTGTTGATTTTGGTTATTGTCGAATGGCTGGCGAAAGTTGTATCCGTTCAGGCAATGGCGTCAACTTAAGCTTTGCGATCCGATCCGCGCGCGTCAGCAAGCGGGTAACCCAAGTCAACATCTGCTCCCTAACGGTCGCGGCTCGGATTGTTCCTGAGGTTATTGAGAAGGCTTAAGACGCCATTGTCCGTTCAGGGGGCATGCTTGACTCTTGGTGGAATGATCTTTAATGATACATTTAGTTGAAAAATAATCTAACAATGTTATTCTGTAATGTCACTTTGCTTAGTAAAAGAACATGATGATAAAATTTCTTAGATTTATCTTAATGAACGCATTCGTTTTCCTAATTTGTTCACCAGTATGGGCAAAAGATGCATCTTACTTGATTAACGTTCCTATAAAAACTTCATTATCACCGGCTCAGATTAAGGTAATTGCGACTAATGAGGAAGGGATCGAAACGATTTCTATATGCAATAATTCATCTATAGCTATTCCTTTGACCAGTGTGGAATTTCGCTTTAATTACAATGCGTCAATGCCTACTAATATCTGGGGAGAACCTCGTGTACATTGGAACGTGGCAAGCAAGGCGGGCACTGCTGTAGTATTAACTGGGAAATCTTCTGATGAGCTTTCTTTGTCTCCAGATCCTAATTGCACTAATCCACTTACTATTCAATTTAATGCTTCTCCTGATGCTCCACCAGCATCACTACCTTTTGTTTTTAAAATACATGAAACCAATAATGCAAATGCTAATAAATTTTTAACTATTCCTACAGTGATTCAGGCCACAAATAACCCCAATTCTATCGGACCTTTTACTACCAAGGGTGGAAACATTATTGATAAAAATGCTAACCCTATAACGTTTAAAGGGGTATCTTGGTTTGGGTTTAATAATGAAAACCACTTGGTTAATGGATTATGGCAATCTGATTTTGACACTATGCTGCGGCAAATCAAAGCACTGGGATTTAATGCGGTGCGCATTCCTTTTCAATTTGATTTTGTTTTTGATTCAGGCATTACTCCGAGTGGAATTGCTAATTATTGTAATGATAGTCCTTGTAATACAAATGTCCCTAGAGATAGCGCGCTTCATACTTTTCAGTGGGTCGTTAAGCAATTTACTGATAATGGTATTTTTGTATTGATAGATGATCACTATGAAGACAACCTTTACGTGATAGATCAAGCTAAATGGATTAGTGGTTGGCAGCGAGTAGCGCAAATGTTTCTTGATAATCCCATGGTAGGTTACGATATTTATAATGAACCTGATTCACATGGTTTAACTTGGGAAGATAATGCTAATGGTACTGCCTGGGGAACGGGAATTATGTCGGCTGCTCAGGCTATTTATGCGATTGACCCTAATAAATTACTCTTCATAGAAGGAACCGGACAGGCTGCTTTGGGAGCTAATTGGGGCGATGGTTTTGCCACGGATGATGTGACGGTTTCTCAGGGAATCAGTAATCCTAAAAACTTTTTTACACGACTATTTTCAGCGCCTTACCTGAATCAAATTGTGATTTCCCCTCATATTTACGGACCAGATGGGACAAATAATGGTGGACCTGATCATTCGAACCAAGAGGTAGCTTATGCTGTCTGGTCACGTTTAAATGGTTATTTGTTTAATAATTTTCTAAATATAAATAACACTAGTGGAAGTGGTTTTTGCATCAATGGCTCGTGTCATTTATTCCCTATTGCTGTGGGAGAGTTTGGTGGGAAATTTGATCCTAGCGATCCGTACTATACAAAAGACGTGGCAACATTAATCAATGTAGCGACTTATTTAACTAAGATGGGAAGCGGAAATTCTGCTGCGCCAAGCTGGTTTTATTGGGATTGGAATCCTAATAGTGGTAACACCGGAGGCATTCTAAAAAATGACTGGACTACCATAGACTGTAATAAAGTTAATTATTTAAAACAGTATTTGTTATTGACTCCAGCGCCAGGGATTTGCTAAAACCGTTCACCCTAAATGCGGGGGAGCGTCATCTTTGGCCCCGCTTTAACGAAAAACTTGCTGATAAATGCTCACATATTGATGTATGCTGCGCTTTTTCAGCAATTTTTTTGTCAAATCGGAACTCAAACCTGGCACTCCTCCAAGATTCAAGATTACTCTCCGGACAGTTAATGGAGTCAACTTAAACCGCGCGATCCGAGCCGCGCACGTCAGCAAGCGGATACCCCAAGCTAACATCCGCTCCCTAACGGTCGCGGCTCGGATTATCTCGAGGTTATTGAGAAGTTACGTTATAAACGCTCTCAAAGACGCACTCTGTAACCGTTTGATTTTACAGAATTTGTCTTTGGTGATATTTACCCCTAATGGGGGGCGACTTAAGTTGACGCCATTACCTAAACAATTACGGTGGAGAGAGGCTAAAAAAACTATTCTTCAATAATTACAAACTCTTCCGCTTGAAAAACCTCTTCTTCACTATCAGCATGAGGAGTAATTAATTCCTGCTCTAAGTTTTTGAAGTTCCACATGCTTTGATCCATTAATTGACTGGGTTTGAGACTTTGTAGCGCGTGAAGAATATTACTTGGCACTTTAGGATTTTCTGCAGCTAATTGATCAATGACATGAGCTACTTTTTTGCGCATTAAATTTTCCTGAGAACCACATAAATTACAGGGAATAATAGGGAACTCCTGTGCTGTGGCAAAAGTAATAATATCTTTTTCTTGAACATAACACATAGGGCGAATAACTATATGCTTTTTATTGTCACTTAATAACTTAGGAGGCATAGAGCGGATATCACCGTTATATAATATAGACATCATTAAGGTACGAATTAAATCATCTCTGTGATGGCCAAGAGCGATTTTGGTGAAACCTTTCTCTTCAGCATAGCGATAAATAATTCCTCGTCTTAAACGAGAGCATAAAGAACAATAAGTTTTCCCTTCTGGAATTTTTTCTTTGACTATGCTGTAGGTATCGCGGCTGAGTATTTCATAAGGAATGTTTTTGTTTTCAAGCCACTGGCGTAAGGCAGAATCATTCCAACCGGGTTGTGCTTGATCTAAGGTAAAAGCAAATACTTCGAACTTATTTCCTGAACGACGCCGTAAATGCTCTAATAGAGTTAACATGGTGAATGAGTCCTTTCCACCAGATAGACAGACCATCACTCTATCCCCTCGTTGGATCATATTAAAATCAGCAATTGCTTTACCTGTGTAATGCAATAATTTTTTTTCGACAGATGATAAATTCGATGACATAAAACAACCTGAATATGTTATTTGGAAGCAAGGCTTTTTTCAGGATAAAATCCATTTACCCTAGTAGTATTTAACCATGAGTTGACTAATTCTAAATCATTAACATTTAATGTACCAGCAAGATATTTTAAAGTTAACATGGAATTAATCAAATTATACTGATCGCTTGCTAATTGTTGTTGGGCTTCAAATAGGCGCTGTTGCGCATTCACTACGTCAACCATGGTCCGCGTGCCTACCTCAAACTGTGCCTCGGTACTTTCTAGAGAATTCTGTTGTGAAATAATAGTTTGCCTGTCTGCTTTGACTTTACTAATTCCGTCAATAATTGTATTAAAAGCGATGCGGCTATTAACTACGACGTCTCTGTAAGTTTGTTCCATTTGCTCACTGCTGCCCTGGTAATTAAATTGAGCTTGTCGTGTTTGCGATTGGACTAATCCACCTTGGAAAATGGGAAAATTCATCGCAATGGCAACGTTAGCTTGAGTTTGTTTGGTGGGAACAAATACATCATTAGTATTGTGCGATATATTACGTGTTTGCGTGGCATTACTTTGAATGGCAAAGACCGGCCAGTTACCTGCGGACAAGGCTTTTACATTTTCTTTAGCCATTTCAAGATTATATTTGGCGGCATATAACTTATAATTTTGCTTTAACCCTGTATCTATCCATTGATCAACGTTATTTGGTTCTGGCTTAATTAAAGGGATCTTGCTGTCTCGCAGACGAGCCAATTCATCATAAACATGATTCGTGAGTTTTCTTAAGTTTTCACTTTGATTAATTTGATTATTACGGGCAGCAATCACGGTAGCTATGGATTGATCATAAGCGGCTTTAGCTTCGTAAACAGAAGTAATTGCATCCAGTCCTACTTTAAAGCGTTGAGTTGCTTGCTCTAGTTGGCGTTTGTTAGCGCGTTTTTTTGCTTCGGCAAATTCTAAAGTATCTTTGGCCAATAACACATCAAAATAGGCTTTCGCAGTTCTTAAAATTAAATTTTGCGCTGCATCGTTAAATGTTGCCTGCGCTGCTTTAACTGAGGCCTTGGCTTGCTGTATTTTAGCCCAGGCTCGATAGTTAAAAACCGCTTGAGAAGCGGTGACTTGCCACTGGGTATTTCCATAATAGGTATTAGCACTAAAGAGTCCATCTGCTACTCTTTGAACATTTCGTCCTGCTAGAGTATTAATACCAACTTGAGGAAAAAGCGCTGCTCGTGCTTGAGGAATAGCTTCTGTACTGGACATGTAAGTATCATAAGCACTTTTAAATGTCGTATCAGTCTCAAGGGCTTGTTTGTAAATATCCATGAGATCTGTGGCATAAACATGCGTCGTTAGACACAAAGATGCCATACAAAAGAACAGCGATTTTTTCATGCAAAACGTTCCTAGAAGACAAATTCTTTTGGCCTTAAGTTATCCAAAAGTGGGGGAATATCAGTTTCAAAAAGTAAGGATGTTTGCCAACCATCATTATGATCCAAACTGTATAAATTCCCTTTCATTATAGGTGATTTGCCTTCTATGGCGAATAATTTCCCACCAGGTAACAGCTGAAGTTTATGTGTTTTGGTTAGTTTTGGTAAAGAACCAGTAAACACTATAACGTCATAAGGTGCCTTTTCTAACCATCCACGACATCCATCGCCGGTGATTAGCTCAACATTATTACATTCATATGCTTGCAATTTACGAGCAGCATTAGATGTAAAATCAGAAAAATAATCAATACTGATTACTTGCTTACATAACTTACTGAGCAGGGCAGTAAAAAAACCAGTACCGGTTCCCACCTCCAGGACAGTTTCAGTTCCCTGAAGTTCAAGTGCTTGTAATATAGTCCCTTCCTCAAGAGGAGTTAGCATCCTTTGGCCATGAGCTAAGGGAATTTGCAGATCAGAATAGGCAAACTGAGCATACAGTTCGGGTACAAATTCGTGACGAGGAATAAGATCATATAAATCTAGGATAGATTCATTTAAAACATCGCCAGTCCTTAACTGTTGTTTGACCATGTTAATACGTGCATTGTGATTGCTCATTTGTTCTACCGAGTTGATTGGTTTTATATACTTCGTACGGGTCTATAATTTAAATTACGACGCTTACGAAAGGAGTATAGGTTAAAACTTTGGGGTGATTTTAGCAAGAAATTGGCTGATGTGCTAAGAATTAATATTGGAAAATAAAAAGTTCTAATTTTTCTTAATAGTATTGCATGGTGACTATGTTTAAAATTTGTTATGATTTGCAACTTTAGCTATCCAAGGAGAGTACAGTGCTTGAGCAATTCACTAATTTTTTGCAAACCGAATTGGAAACATTAAAAGCCGATGGTTTATATAAATCAGAGCGTGTTATTTCCAGTCAGCAACAAGCAGATGTAATGGTCAATGATAAAGAGGTTATTAACCTTTGTGCTAACAATTATTTAGGTTTAGCCAATGATCCGCAATTAATTGCTGAAGGTCAGAAGGCCTTGGATAAATACGGTTATGGTATGGCATCGGTTCGTTTTATTTGTGGCACTCAAACTCCTCATAAACAACTGGAGCAAAAGGTTAGTCAATTTTTGGGTAAAGAAGATACTATATTATATTCTTCTTGCTTTGATGCGAACACCGGTCTTTTTGAAACCTTATTAGGAGAAGAAGACGCTATTATCAGCGATGCATTAAACCACGCCAGTATTATTGATGGAATTAGGCTATGTAAGGCTGCACGATATAGATACGCCAATAATGATATGAAAGCCTTGGAAGAACAATTAATTGCAGCAAAACATGCTCGTTTTCGTTTAATTGCCACTGACGGTGTTTTTTCTATGGATGGTATTCTAGCAAACCTCCCTGCCATCTGTGAATTGGCTGATAAATACGATGCTATGGTCATGGTCGATGATTCTCATGCAGTTGGTTTTATGGGTAAAACGGGGCGTGGAACCCCGGAACATTTTGGGGTAAGTGATCGAATTGATATTATTACAGGGACGCTTGGTAAAGCGTTAGGGGGAGCCTCTGGGGGGTACACTTCTGCAAATAAAGTTATTGTGGAGTGGTTGCGCCAACGTTCCAGGCCTTATTTGTTTTCTAACACTCTAGCACCAATGATTGCTCATACTTCTTGTGTTGTTTTAGATAACCTAATGAGAAGTAATCAATTGGCGGAAAAATTAAAAAGCAATAGCCGTTACTTCCGTGAGGGAATGACACGTTTAGGATTTAATTTAATTCCTGGAGAGCATGCTATTATTCCTGTTATGTTAGGTGATGCGGCTTTAGCCAGTCGTATAGCTAATCGTTTGTTAGAATTAGGTATTTATGTCGTTGGTTTTTCTTATCCAGTAGTGCCAAAAGGTTTGGCGCGAATTCGTACTCAAATGTCTGCTGCTCTTGATACGCATCATTTAGATAAAGCACTTCAGGCCTTTGAGACGGTAGGCAAGGAATTTTCTGTTATATAGGAGCTGTTAATCAGTTCATCATCTTCGCCAAAATGCTTTGATTTTTTGTGCTTTATTGCTGAAAAATCAAAGCATTTTGTCTTAAGATGGCGAATGGTTAGCTGGTCCTAGTAAACTTACGAAATTATTCTGAGGAGCTACATGAAATCATTAGTTAAAGCAAAAAAAGAACGTGGAATTTGGATGCAAGATGTCCCTGTTCCTGAATACGGTGTTAATGATGTACTGATTAAAATTAAAAAAACAGCTATTTGCGGTACTGATATTCATATCTATAACTGGGATGATTGGGCACAAGCTACCATTCCTGTTCCTATGACAGTAGGACATGAGTTTTATGGTGAAATTGTAGAAGTCGGCCAGGAAGTCCAGGGATTAAAAGTAGGGCAAAGGGTTTCTGGTGAGGGACACATAACCTGCGGTTTTTGCCGTAACTGTCGTGCTGGAAAACGCCATTTATGCCGTAACACTTTAGGGGTCGGTGTGAACAGGCCTGGATGTTTTGCTGAATATTTAGCCCTTCCTGCGTCAAACGTTATTGTTCTTCCAGATAACATTACTGGGGATCAAGCATCAATTTTTGATCCTTTAGGTAATGCAACGCATTGTGCTTTGGCCTTTGATGTTGTGGGTGAAGACGTATTAATTACTGGTGCGGGGCCTATTGGCATTATGGCGGTTGCCATTGTCAAACATATTGGAGCGCGACATGTAGTTATTACTGATGTTAATGAAACCAGACTCGAGTTGGCGCGAAAAATGGGAGCAACTAAAGCCGTTAACGTCCAGAATGAAAAATTAAGCGATGTAATGGCTGAATTAGGTATGGCTGAAGGCTTTGATGTGGGGCTGGAAATGTCAGGAAATCCCATGGCTTTGAATGATCTGATGAAAGCAATGAATCATGGTGGTCATGTAGCCATGTTAGGTATTCCACCACAAGAAACTGCTATAGATTGGAATCAGGTTATTTTCAAAGGTTTGGTTATCAAAGGGATTTATGGCCGCGAGATGTATGAAACTTGGTATAAAATGATTGCTATGATACAAAGCGGTTTGAATATAAAACCAATCATGACTCATCATTTCTCAGTTGATAATTATCAAGAGGCTTTTGAAATTATGGCTTCAGGTCAGTCTGGAAAAGTAATACTTGATTGGTAGGGATTGTTTAATGGTTTGGTAAGCGAGGCATAATATTTATGGCACAATATATTTTCACCATGAATCGGGTGAGCAAGATCGTTGAAAACCAACGATTTATTTTAAAAGATATCTCATTAAGTTTTTTCCCAGGAGCCAAAATTGGTGTTTTGGGGTTAAACGGCTCAGGTAAATCAACATTGCTGCGTATCATGGCAGGTGTTGATACTCAATTTGAAGGTGAGGCAAGACCACAACCCGGTATTAAAATCGGTTATCTTGCTCAGGAGCCTGTGCTGGATCAGGAAAAAACCGTACGCGAAGTAGTTGAAGAGGGCGTAGCGGAAATGAAAGATAAATTAGCTCGTTTTGACGCCATCAGTATGCGATTTGCTGAACCAATGAGCGATGATGAGATGAACTCTTTATTAGCCGAACAAGGCGAACTGCAAAATGAAATTGAAGCCGGCGGCGGATGGGATTTGGATAGAAAACTAGAAATTGCTTCTGATGCTTTAAGACTGCCAGAGTGGGATGCTGTTGTCGGAAAATTGTCTGGGGGAGAAAAGCGACGTGTTGCTTTATGCCGATTATTATTATCAAACCCCGATATGCTATTACTGGATGAGCCTACCAACCATCTGGATGCGGAAAGTGTTGCTTGGCTAGAACATTATTTGGAAGGATTCCCAGGAACAGTGGTGGCTATTACCCACGATAGATACTTCTTGGATAATGCTGCTGAATGGATTTTAGAATTAGATAGAGGTGAGGGTATTCCTTACAAAGGTAATTACACTTCTTGGTTGGAGCAGAAAGAAGCTCGGCTCGAGATGGAAAAAAGACAGGAAGATGCTCACCAACGTGCTATTAAAACAGAGTTGGAATGGGTTCGCACTTCTCCAAAAGGCCGACATGCTAAAAACAAAGCTCGATTGGCACGCTTTGAAGAATTGAATTCAAAAGAATTCCAAAAACGTAATGAAACCAATGAGATTTATATCCCACCAGGTGAGCGTTTAGGTGATTTGGTTCTTGAAGGAGAAAAAATTTGTAAGTCCTTCGGAGACCGAATTTTAATTGATAACTTAGATTTTAAATTACCTAAAGGTGGTGTATTAGGAATCATTGGTCCTAACGGTGCTGGTAAGTCGACCTTTTTGAAAATGATTACTGGTCAAGAGGAACCCGATAGTGGAGCTATTCGTGTAGGTGAGACAGTAAAACTAGCCTATGTGGATCAGATGCGTGATAATTTGAATGGCAATAATTCTGTTTGGCAAGAGATTTCGGATGGTCATGACATCATGCAAGTAGGTAGTTTCCAAATACCTTCTCGCGCTTATGTTGGACGATTTAATTTTAAGGGTACCGATCAACAAAAGAAAATGTCACAGCTTTCTGGAGGAGAGCGTAACCGCGTTCATTTAGCAAAATTACTGAAAAGCGGTGGTAATGTTTTATTACTTGACGAACCCAGTAACGATTTGGACGTAGAAACCTTACGTGCATTGGAGGATGCTGTTCTTAACTTTCCGGGATGCGCTATTGTAGTGTCGCATGATAGATGGTTCTTAGATCGTATTTGTACTCATTTGATGGCTTTTGAAGGGGATTCACAAATTACTTTCTTTGAAGGCAACTACAGTGATTACGAAGAAGATAGAAGACGTCGCTTAGGAGATGATGCTACTAAACCATCGCGGATTAAGTATCGGCGACTGAAGGATTAGATCTGTCTATTTACAATAGTGCTGGCTTGGGCCAAATGCTGCGCTCCGGTGTTCTAAAATCGCAGCATTTACCTCCAAGCTAGTGAATGGTAAACAGACTTTAGTTGAAATTTTTCCTGTGGAGATAAAATTTAAATGAATAAGTTGTATTGGGTAGCTTTAATGCTTTGTCTTGGCTTGTCCTCATGTGTTGAATATGATGAATCAACTTTAATTACTGATGACGCCGGATATGTACATAGAACTACTCATTATTTAAAGGATAAAAGAGGACGAGATTATTTCCCTATGCAAATCAAAGCTACTGGTGAAAAAGAGTTTATTTTTGATCCTAAAGCTTCCGCGTGGGCTGCCTACGATGAAGAAGGAAAGCGCGTGATGACGGGAAGTGGTTCAGCAGGTGTTGATTTTTGTGAGGAAGACGCAAGCAAGTCGTGCAGAACCGTAACGGGTACTTTCCGCATTTATAACAAACGAGGAAAGGAATGTCGCTCAGGTGAGTATCCAGTAGATACTAAAGGTGGGGCAAAAATGCCTTACTGCATGTACTTCTACCAAGGATTCACCATTCATGCCGCTTATGAAGTGCCAGAACACCCATCAAGCCACGGTTGCGTACGTATTCTTCCTAGTGCAGCAAAATGGCTTAACGAGGAGTTTCTACGTGTAGGTGCTCGAGTGACTATTCTTGCATACCCAGACCAAAATGGGGTGAAGAGAACTGCGCCTGTACAACAGCGTTAAGGTCAACGAGCAGGTTGGAGTGAACTATGTCAACGTTGGGTTAGGGGCGATTACCTTTTCATAGGTTGAGTCCCTGGCCCAATCTACAATAAGTTGATCTCGACTTGACTATATCCTACATTCAACTACAAAATGATCCTCATTGATTAGGATTCATGGACGAAAATAAAATGAATTTAGGGAAAAAAATAAATTGGGCTATTCTAGGTACTAGTTTTATTTCAGAAGTGATGGCAAAAGCAATTCATGTCTCTGAAACAAGTCAATTAATTGCTGTTGGCAGTCGATCTCGGACTTCTGGACAGCGATTTGCGCATTCATTTTCAATTCCCAAAGTATACGATGATTTTCAACTGCTTCTTGAGGATAGCGATGTTGATGTGGTGTATATAGGATTACCTAACTACATGCATAAAGAATGGATTATTCGTGCCGCACGAGCTGGTAAACACATGTTGTGTGAAAAACCGTTAGTGCTTAATGCAGCTGAAGCACGAGAAGTCATAGCTGTAATAGAAGAAACACAAGTGTTTTGTATGGAAGCGTTGATGTATCGTTGTCATCCACTGACATTACAGTTATATGAAATAGTTCAAAGTGGCGTTTTGGGCACTATAAAATTATACAATGCTGCTTATACTGCAAACATTGCTCAGGTGGCTAATCCCATCGCAGGTGGTAGTATTCGCAATTTAGGGTGTTATCCTATTTCACTTATTCGTTTGCTTGCCAGGGCTGAGCCTGTAGAACTTATTGCAATGGGACGATGTGATATCAAAAAACAAACTGATAGCCAGGCCAGTGCGTTATTAAAATTTGCTGATGAGACTATGGCCGTTGTCACTACTGCCGATGATTGGGAAATGTCTTGGCAGTTTGATGTCTATGGGACTGGAGGTTGTTTAAAAGTCTTAACTAACCCCTGGCTCCCAGAAAATGAGAGCAAATATCTCATTCAATCTTATGTTGATAACCATGTTAAAGAAATAAAATTGGGAGCGGAAAAGCCTCTATATACCTATCAAATTGATGTAGTCAATAATCAAATTGTTAATCGAAATTCTGATGGGAATTTAGGTATCTCTTTAGTGGATAGTTTAGGAAATATAATTGTATTAGAAACGTGGTTGAATCAGGTGAAAATGCGGAATGCTATAGGGGAAAAGTTACCTTTAGCGCAAGTGCTCACATAATAGTGTCAACTTAAGGGATTTAAGGCCAACTTACACTCCCTTTTAGACAGGGAATAAAACGCTTAAATTGACACCATTGCGTGGGCAGTTATAGTTACCCTTCAACCTTGAGTTTTAAATCAACCACATCAACATTAATACTCACTTTTCCAGTAGTAAATGGCACAGTATTGTTGTTTACCGTCGCATGGTTTTGAATGCTAGGTGTTGAAAATACATGCCCGTATAAGAGTTCTATGGACGTACTCTTAGTAAAGTGATAATCGCCTTGCAACCCAATAAAATACTGTGTGTAAGAGGGAAAAGTAAT
The DNA here is from genome assembly GCA_027437055.1 of Legionella sp. Taxonomy (GTDB): domain Bacteria; phylum Pseudomonadota; class Gammaproteobacteria; order Legionellales; family Legionellaceae; genus Legionella. Next base: position 23,919 of record DAIAOV010000023.1, read on the forward strand.
TGTTCTGAGATTGCTTCTTTCCGGTCCATTATCTCTCATGCCCACTAAAGTTAGCCCTGCTTTTGTTGCTACTTGCTTACGTACTGCGGCAATATAAGCAAACGAGTTGCCAAACCCCATGTGAAAGACAAAATTACTCATTGGAGGTGGCGCAGCCGTATTATAAAGGCGCACAAATTGATTGGCACTCCATTGAGAATGAAAAACAGTGAAGCTCGCAAGCCATTTAGGATTGAAAATATGGACGTAATTTCCAATAATAGTCGCTGGCATATTGAAGCTAAGGAATAAATTAGGATTAATAAAAGGGCCAAGAGTACTTATACCTCTGGTATTTTGTTTAATCCTTGAATAATAGGTCAATCCTAAAAAGTTAGTTTGGTTTATAAAATAAGTTGCCCCTAAGTTAAATCCTAGACCAAAACTTGAAGTAGGATTCACTAAATTCGCATAAGAGGATTGACTTGTTGGAAAGGCAAAATTTACTTCATTATTAGGTAGAAAATTAAAGTTTAATCCACCACCAATTTGCAAGCTTTTAGTTAAAGCATAAGATATTTTGGGACTAACATCGATATCAGTAAGATAGTTTTGCGTATTGGCATAGCGAGTAAAAGTATCCGTACCCCAATTCAAATTGGAATTAAAAGGCTCAGTTACATCAATACCAATGACTATTTTTTCATTTAGCCGTCGTGCTAAGCGGCCATAAGGCATTGGTGTGAATGTTTTCGAATGATTTATACCAGAAGCGTACTGCAAGGTATTAAAGTTAAGAACACTTCCATTAAACCCCAGATCAGCATAACCATTTGTAGATCCAATAAGGAACAAATCCTTTTTTACTCTAAACAATTCTGATGGGTTGTTATAACTTAGCCCTGCAAAATATTGAATTACGTTTGCATGTGCATTGACAGCCAACATGCAGAAAACAGCAGTGGGTAATACGCGCATGATATTCCTATATCCAATGCAGCATTCTGTCATAAAGAATGCTGCGTTTCCCTATAAAATAAAACTTAGTGAGGTGTACCTGGGTTTACAGTCGCAGAGGGTTGTTGTGGATTCGTTGTAGGAGCCCCCGTCGTGGCATTAGTTGGAGTTGCTGCACTTGGGGAAGTACTGCCTGGTTGTTGTGCTGTATTAGGAGTTCGTGGGGTAGCGATCATTTGGGTAATGCCTAGATCCCCGGATATTTTACGTCCTACAGTTACATTCACATTAAGCAGTTGAGTCACTTTTTCTTTATCATTTTGATAAACTACTTGCAGTGGTAGAGTAATTTTCCATTGATTCTCTTTTGCTTCAGTAACTTGAGGTTGGCCATCAATTTGGCTGCTTACAGTCAATTTTTGCGTTTTAATTGCTTCGAGATTACCTGATTTTTCCAAAGCGGAATTAAAGCCTGTCCATCCTTGCTCTGTAAAGCACGCTTTTAATTTTTGCATTTGAGCATCCACTGAGGCAGGAGCAAAATCAAAAGCCTGCACTACTGCTTTTTCAGACCAAGTGACAACCAAAGGCTGGTCAATGTGTTTTGTTGTAGCTGGAATTTTATACTCACAATTGATGACTGGAGCTGGTTGAGGTTGCGTTGTTGTGGTTTGTTGACCTGGTTGAGCTTGTTGTGGATTTTGTACTTGAGTAGGTTGAACAGGTGTTGGTTGACCTTGAGATTGTGGTTGAACTAGAGGTTGTCCTTGAGGCTGAACCTGTTGAGTCCCTTGATTTTGTTGTACGTTAGGCGTAGTTTGCGTTGTGACAGGTGTTGGATTAACTTGAGGATTAGTCACAGGCATAGCAGCAGAACCTGGAGTTTGTGTCTGTGTAGGTGGTTGAGTGACTTCAGCTTGTACCTGAGTACACATTAAAGTAAATAAAGCCCCCCACAGCATGGTTCTCTTCATGAAATACGCTCCTTAAATAATGTCTAGCAATTCTGCGATAATAAGAGCTGCTAGTCTAGCAGTTTTTTGCTCTTCGTCTAGAGGCGGCGATAGTTCTGCAATATCTAAACTCACTACTTTGCCACTTTGTATGATGTATTTCAATAAAGGCATAATTTGCCAAGGGGTAAGACCCATAGCTTGAGGGGCACTTACTCCAGGAGCAAAACATTCCGCAAAGACATCAAGACATAGGGTCAGATAGATATGATCCAGATTCAGCATGAAATCATCAAGGAAAGCAAATTGCCATGCCTGGTTTTTTTCAAAGAGCTCTTGAGCAAAAAGATAACGTACATTCAATTCATTGGCTCTTTGGAAGAGAGTGGGGGTGTTACCAAATTTTTGAATGCCTATACAGCAATAATCGAAAGATTGCTGATGTTCTTTGCAATATTCAGCAATTTGCGAGAAAGGAGTTCCTGATGTGCCCAAATCACCTTTTTTATGAGGGCGTAAATCAAAATGCGCATCAAAATTAATAATGCCTAATTTGGAATAATGAGGAGCCAAACCTGGATAATGAGCCCAAGCAATTTCATGACCACCTCCCAAGGCAATGGTTCTGTGTCCCTGTTGATGACAAAGGCTGATTAATTCGGCAAATTGACTTTGCGCAGACTCTAGATTATCTCCATCACAAAAAACAGTTCCTAGATCAACAAAAGGCCCAGCCATAGAGCAAGGTAACTTGGCTAATTGCGTTTTAATTTGATCTGGGCCCAATTTGGCACCAGGCCTACCTAGATTACGGATAATACCCGCATCACTCGCAAAACCAAGAAAAATAGTTTTTTTCTCTTGTGATATCAGTTCATCTGGATGATTGATGAACGTGATTTTTTGGTAAAATCGTTCTGCATTTACTGTATCTTTGCGACCTTGCCATAGGGAAGGATTAGCCGGCTGATAATTGGTAATATGTGGGAACATCTGCTTCTCCTGTCGAATATCACTCTTTTCATAGAGACTAGCTTACAGGAAGGATAAAAATATCCCAAGCTAATCGAATAGGCTTCTTTGGATACTCGCTGAGGGAGATGAAGTAATGCCTCACAGGGCTGGCATATAAAAAATAATTTGAATTAAATGATGTCTGCTTGATGTCTATGTCTACTTCCCGCGACTTGTTCTCTCTATCATGATCACTACAAGTCGCGGGGCGTAGACGTCAAGAGTTTTTTCATGCGTAGGCCCTGTAATGCCCTCTCAGCGAGTTTCCGAAGAGGCCTAATGTCTGTTATCATTCGCACCAAAATCATTAATAACGGATGGAGTTGTCGTGTTTATTATTACAGGCGGAGGCAGCGGAATAGGGAAGGCTTTGGCATTGGTTCTAGCAAAACAGGGAAAATCAGTGTTAATTGTTGGACGACGTGAGCAATCATTGCAAGAAACAGCATCGGCATCTCCTTTAATTAAATATCTTTGCGCTGATGTTTCTACCGACGAAGGATTACACGCAATTAAATCCCATGTGCATAATGTATCGAACATTGCAGGATTGATTAATAATGCCGGTACTTTGGGACCTATAGTGCCTATCAGGGAAATGAAGCGGGAGGAATGGCATCATACCTTAAGAACTAATGTCGATGCCCCACTTTTTTTATCGCAGCTTTTGTATGATAAGTTAAACCATGGTCGGGTTTTAAATATAGGCTCTCAAGCTGCTTATTTTGCCATTAAGGGATGGTCCGCTTATTGCTCTTCTAAAGCCGCTTTGGCTATGCTGTCCCAATGCTGGCAGTTAGAGTCGCAGTCAGTTGCCTTTGCAAGTGTCAAACCTGGAATTATAGATACTGATATGCAGACTATTGCACGAACTGGTGTCAATATGGATCCAGAACACACTCAATTTTATAGACGCTTAAAAGAGAATAATCGGTTAATAGCACCAGAAACTGTAGCCGAATTTTTATCGTGGTTATTGTTAACCGTCGATCGCGATACCTATGTCTCTCAAGAATGGGATATCTATGAAACCGGGCATCACCATCATTGGCTAAAACCACCACATCAGGTATTGCATTGGGAATTCTAATGGGCATCTGTGATAAATTATTGCTTAACGCGACTACGATTAATTCGCAAGGGATGCAATTACAGAATCAGGCCATTGCTATAAAAAATGACAGGATAGAATGGTGTGGTTCTCAGGCTGAATTACCCCCTGCTATTATGGCCGGTGCTTTATCTCAGGAAAATTGCCAAGGGCAATTAGTTACCCCGGGTTTAATTGATTGTCATACTCATCTCGTTTATGCGGGTAATAGAGCAGCCGAGTTCCAATTGAAACTTGAAGGAGTAAGCTATGCGGAAATTGCTAAAGCCGGGGGGGGAATTATTTCTACCGTGCAGCAAACCAGAGAGGCCTCCGAAGACGAATTGATCGCACAATCTTTGCCAAGAATATTAGCCTTAAAAAATGAAGGGGTGACTACCGTCGAGATCAAGTCAGGCTACGGTTTGGATTTACCTACTGAGCTTAAGATGTTACGTGTTGCTCGTCGGCTGGGGGAGCAGGTTGGCTTAAGAGTAAAAACTACCTTTCTCGGAGCTCATGCTATACCTCCTGAGTATAAAGGGAATACCCAGGCTTATGTTGATTATGTATGTCATGAGATGTTGCCTGCAGTAAAGGAAACGGGTTTAGCTGATGCAGTCGATGTTTTTTGTGAAACCATTGCCTTTTCTCTTGAGCAAACGGAGCAAATTTTTCTTACTGCTCGCACTTTAAATCTACCTATCAAATGTCATGCAGAGCAATTATCTAATTTGGGTGCTAGTGCATTAGCCGCTGAATTAGGCGCTTTATCTTGTGACCATTTGGAATTTCTAGAGGCAGCAGGTGCTTCTGCCATGGCCAAAGCCAATACAGTAGCGGTCTTGCTTCCCGGTGCTTTTTATTTTTTAAAGGAAAAACAGAAACCGCCTGTAACTTTATTGCGGGAGGCTGGTGTTGGTGTGGCTATTGCCACTGACTGCAATCCGGGCTCATCGCCAACGACTTCACTCTTGCTGATGATGAACATGGCCTGCCAATTTTTTTCCTTATCGGTGCCAGAGGTTTTGTCAGCAGTAACTTATCAAGCAGCTAAAGCTTTAGGTATTGACAAAGAAGTGGGGAGCATTGCTCCCGGTCAAATGGCTGATTTGGTTTTATGGTCTATAAATGATAGTGCTGCACTATGTTATTATTTTGCTTACCCTCTTCCACATAGAACGATGATTGGGGGACAGTGGTTACTGCAGTAGCGTTTCGAAAGAAGTCTAATAAAATACTATTTAGGAGTAATTAAATGCGACACCCATCAAGACGTGCATTAAAGATATTGTTCTCTTTGGGATTTTTGTTGAATGCGATGATTGCTCAAGCAATTACCCCGGTGACTATAAAGAAAGAAACCGATAAGTATTTGGTTGATATTAAATACCCTCAGGGATTTCAATCTTCTGAAGTGAATTCGACAATCAAAGAATTCATAGAAAAAACAAAAGATCAATTTATGAAGAGTTTATCCGAAGATGCGGATGTGCCTTCGGATGCTCCAGGAAAAACAGGACTGAATATTACCTACTCAGTACCTTATCAATCTAAAAATGCATTGAGTGTTCGTTTCAATGTATCTATTTATCACCGCGGCGCTGCTCATCCTGCTAATAACGTCGTTGTGAAGAACTTTATCGATGGACATTCAGTTCAATTGTCTGATCTATTTGTTTCTGGAGCCGGTTATTTAAAACCTATAGCGGCGTTTTCTAAGCAAGCCATTACCGCGAAAAAAATATCGGATGCAAAATGGATAGCAGAGGGAACCAAACCTGCAGAAAAAAATTACGAAGTTTGGTCTTTTAATGATAAAGGGATAGCCATTATATTTAACAGCTATCAAGTCGCTGCTTATGTGTATGGTGAGCAGACAGTTGTTATTCCATTAGATAATATTTCTTCTATGCTGAAACCTAAAATTTCTGCAACAGTGTGGGGTCGTTAATGGCTGATACTCCATTTATAGCAGCAAATCAAAAGGTAGCAGAGTTAACGTTTCGAGTTGTTTTGTTAGCCATAATACTGACTGTATTATTAGCTATGTCTAATGCTTATTTGGCCCTTAAATTAGGAATTTTAACCTCTGCTTCTATTCCTGCTGCTATTATCTCAATGGGGATTTTGCGTCTATTTAAAAACTCTACCATCTTGGAAAATAATGCAGTACAAACCGCTGCTTCTGCTGGTGAAGCAGTAGCAGGCGGTATTGTTTATACTATTCCGGCTCTAATTATCATTCGGTTTTGGCACCATTTTGATTATGTGACCAATCTCTTAATTGCTGCGTGTGGTGGCATTTTAGGTGTTTTATTTTCAATTCCTTTGCGTCGAGTTTTGGTGAATGAAGAAGCGCTAAAATTCCCAGAAGGTCGAGCTATTGCTGAAGTATTGAAATCCTCCGCAGATAAAGTTGGGGGAATAAAAGATATTTTTATTGGCGGTCTCATTGGTGGTTTTATCGAGTTATTACAAATAGGTTTTAAATTAATTGCTAGTAGCTGGAACTATTGGTTTGTGGTGAAGCGTTCCTTATTTGGTTTTGGAGCTGGTTTTTCTGCAACCATGATAGGGGCGGGTTATCTGGTAGGCCATGATATGGCAATTAGTATTTTTCTTGGAGCGGTGATTTCTTGGTTAATTGCCTTACCGATAGTCAGTCAGTTTTACCCTGAATTTTTAAATCAGTATTCTCCGGAGCAAGCCTCTTCATTGCTGTGGAGCAGTGAAATGCGTTACTTAGGGATAGGGGCCATGTTATTCGCAGGAATGTGGACTTTTTTAAAATTAGTAAAACCCTTATCTAAAAGTATTAGTATTTCCTTTAAAGCTTTTATTTCCAAAGGGAAGACGAACACTCAATTACCTCGCACTGATAAAGATATTCCCATGCCTTTTATTCTCATGGGCATTGGTACAATGGCGGCAATATTATTTTTATTTTTTCAGTTTATATTTCCGTTACGCCAAGTAGGTTTAGAAAATGGTTTTTCTCCCACCGTTGTATTTTGTGGTGTGCTCTACGTATTATTTATTGGCTTTTTATTTTCAGTAATTACCGCTTATTTTTCGGGGATGGTAGGCGTGACGGCAAGCCCTGGAAGTTCAGTGGTTATTGCTGGCATGCTGTTTGCAGCATGGTTGTTACTGACCGCAATAGATCACCTATTACCACTTCCTTTAAGTGCAGAACAAATTCAGGCAGCAGAAGCGATTACTATTATCATAGGATCTGTAGTCACCGGTATTGCAGCCATAGCTAATGATAACACTCAAGATTTAAAAGTGGGGCAGTTGGTCGGAGCAACCCCATGGAAACAACAGGTGATGTTGCTATTAGGCGTGATCATTTCTTCTTTGGTCATACCGCCAGTAATGCAATTATTATTTGATGTCTATGGGATTGCGGGTGTGATGCCTCGCGAGGGGATGGACATTAGCCAGTCTTTACCTGCACCTACAGCAGCCCTTATGGCGGCAATTACTGAAGCGGTGTTTAGGAATTCCTTGCCTTGGTCCATGATGTTAATTGGTTCTTGCGTCATTTTATTAGCTATTTTCTTAAACTATGTTTTTAAATTAACACGTTGGATTAATTTATCTATTTTAGGTATCGCTATAGGCATGTATTTGCCTTTAGCCTCTTCCTTTCCACTATTTATAGGCGGCATGATTGCATTCTTTGTTCAAAAAAGGCTACAGCGCCTTAATCATAGTTCAGAAGAAGCGGTTTCTAGAAAGCAAAAGGGCACGTTAATCGCTTGCGGACTTGTTGCAGGCTCAGCCATTATGGATGTTCTTCTAGCTATTCCCTTCTCCATTCTTCATTCTCCTGATGCCTTACAACTGGTAGGCGCTGGATGGAAGGAATCAGGAGTTTACCTGGGGGTGTTCACTACGGTATTACTTGCTTGGTGGATTAACAAAAGGGTATGCCATAGTGCGGTCTAACCTCTTGTCCGCCGTTACCGTAGGTCGGGCAACCAATTGCCCGACATGGAGTAAGTCCCTCTCCCTAGCCTTACCATTAAGTTAACATCACTTATGGATAAGGAATTATTTAATGACGAATTACCTCTACTTTGAAATATCTTAGCTTAATAGCAGTGTCCCTAACCCGCAAGTGGGCGATAACTTTTAGTGCCAATTGATTTGAATTGGAGCACGAAATCCTCTCTCCACCTTGGGGGAGAGGGTAGGGTGAGGAGATATAATAGCGTCGCATAGCGACTCTTTCACTCCTATATCTTGGCCACACTCATTATTTTCTGATCACTATAAAAAAATAAAAAACATCGTATCTATATGAATATAAAATATTTTTTCTTTTAATTGACGTATTTTACCTCATTGTTTACTATCGCAATCGGCTTGGAAATGCCTTATGGAAACTATGAAAATTATGGAGTAACCTCATGGAAAATTTAAGTAAGTGCCAACATTCAAAACTAACGGAATGCCTAAATTTTGGAAGAAGTCTAATATCTCGATTGGCTATTAGTTTAAGTGCTTTTTGTTTTGTTAGCGCAGTGCAGGCAGTGCCTGTATGGAGCTTTACACCAGACACTAGTTTTTCACCTACAACGTCGGTAACTTCAACAGGCATTACCACGGTGAAATACACTATAACCAATAACTCATCTAAACCTCATAATCTGGCCATCATGCCGCAACCAGGTGTAAGTCAAAACGGCCCGTGTTCTCTTGGCTCCAAAGGCTCTACCTGCACGCTCATATTAACCATTGCCGGTAGCGCTCTTCCTGCCAGTGGACTATCAGGCGGCCCTGTTCTTTGCCAAACTCAGCCTGATGGGAGGACTCCGAGTCCCCTTATGTGCTATCAGCCGAGCACTGCAGACAGTTTAGCCATTACCATCGTCCCTCATAACTTATCGATGTTACCCATCCCCTCCCAGGATGCTACAGCAAATCAACCCTTTGTTTACAATCTCAAATCAGCAGTAAAATTTTATGATGAAAATCAAGCGGCCGGCTTACCAGCCCAAGGAATAGTTTATCCTGTCGAACAAGATGGATTACGTTTTGATCCGGCCAGCTTTTCAATAGTAGGAACACCAATTCATATTGGAAGCTACCACTTCAGTATTGGCGCACAAAATGCTAATGGCAGCGCAGCCCCTGTCGATATGCAAATAGAGGTTCAACCTAATCCTAAAGATAAACCTGTTTTTAAACAAAATTATTCAGCGGCTAGTGTCTTACCGGAGCAACGATACAGTCTAAATCTCATGGAATTAATTGAGCCACAAGTTGGCTTCATGGTAACCAACCAGATTTCTTTTGATATTGATCGTGATTTTAGCCACCCTGATTGGTTAAGTATTGCAAAAGACGATAAGACACGTCTTGTGGGTAAAGTACCTCCAAGGGCAGCAGGAAAAATAGTAGAAGTTACCCTTATTGCCTCTTCCAATACAGGTGGCAAGTCCGATCCTATGACAATAAAAATTCCCATTGCTTATGATCCTGCAATGAAACCTGTAATTAATGCATTTGAGTTGAAAAAAGTTGCGGGTACTCAATTTTATAAAGATTTATCCGAACATATAAATGATCCTGCCCATGATTCTAGTCTTAGAATAGTTTTAGATAAGGTAGAACCGTATGTGACTTGGCTTCGTGTCTCTTCACTTAATCCCACCATTTTGGAGGGAGCTATTCCTCCTGAGGCTGCAGGTCAATTATTTCAACTGACATTATATGCCAGCACTTCAGTAGGTGGTCGATCTGAGCCAATAACTATTCCTTTGCAAATAAAGATAAATAAAGAGCTAACACCAAGGTTTAAAGCAGCTAATCCAATATTACCAATGGTCTATACTGGACAGCCTTTTTTCTATGATTTTGTCGCGAATAGAGATATTTATCCTGAATATGATGATGCTCCTTATGAGGTTAAATTTGCTGAGAAATCTGAGCATCTAGATTGGTTGCGGATAGAAGATAATAAGTTGATTGCGGATATGGTTCCTGAAATTAGAGATAGGCATATCAACATAAAAGTAGTAATAAAAAATATTCCTGGAGGGATGTCTGAAGTGTATTCTTTAAGATTAAAAGTTATTAATTAATTTATTATAGAGCTAAGTTCACGGACTAACTCTAGGGGCTGTTTACAACTCTACTAACTTGGCCCAAATGCTAGCGAATTGTAAACAGCCTCTATAGCTTTCTAAAATTTTTTATCATGTAATAAATTTTTCGTTGACGTGCGTAACCTCATTGATTAATATCACAATCGGCTTGGAAATGCCGCATGGAAACTATGGAGTAGTCTCATGAAAAAAGTAAATAAGTGCCAACATTGGAAAGGAATAAAGTTTCTAATCTCTTTTTGTATACAACATCAAATTTTTATTATTCTCATTTTATTACTTAACATCATCCATTCTGATGACGCGTTTTTCTGGCTAGATAGTTCTTCTTTTAAATAAAAATATAATAAGACAAGTCATTAAAGATCG
>DAIAOV010000240.1 GCA_027437055.1 Legionella sp.
ATTATCTTTCCTTACTCGGCATTGATCTTCATTAAAACTCACATCTAATGACCAATGCAATTGGTTTTCAATAGACCAATGAGTTCGCACTGCTTCACTAAAACGAAGTGCATCTGCAGATGCAGAACTGATGTAATAGCGGCGTTCAGTCGTTATTTTTTCGCCTATATAGCGAGTGGCCTCAATAACACCTACACTCTTTAATCCCTCCCAGTCTTTTTTTTGAGAGAGCCAATCAATAGCGTCAGTGACCCAATAGTGCCTCTCTTCAATCCGTCCGTGGCCTTTATCCAGAGTATGTGTTGTTTCAATCGGCTTATTTTTCAACTCTTGGGCAATCAATGAATCCATATACAATTGTACATCCTCATAAAGTCCACCTTGGTTTCCTTTTAGAGCAAGTACATAATTTCCTCCTTGATTCACTATTTGTTTTGCAATCTCTCGTTGACATCCCATCGCGTCAATAGTCACTGTACAGCCTTTAATATCCAACATTCCTAATAACTTGGGAATCGCAGTTATTTCATTGGATTTTTCTTCTGTTTTTAGTTGTCCTAAAACAACGCCATTCGCACTAGACCATGCACTAACCATATGAATAGCACCTCGTCCTTCAGCACGATCATAGGAACGGCGCAGCGTTTTTCCATCAATAGGAATGATATCGCCGCCAGTGACCTCAACAACTGATTGGACCCATGATAAAAATCCTTCTTGTAATTGACTAGGACAAATACGTGCGTATAAATCGCCTATCGTATCATGGGAGGGGATTCCATAAGGTAATTGCAGAAAGCTTTTTAACCACAACAACTTGGACTTGCCAAATTCTTCTACATCCGTCCATGTTTCCGCTCCACAGATAGATGCTAGTATGGTTAATACAAGAATATCACTGAGTTGATGACGTTTGTTATGTGTATTCTTACGTGGATCAATAATACAGCTAAAATGACTTAAAAAATTTTTTGAAAGACTCATTCATCAAGACCTTTAAAATAAAAAGGTCACATTGTCACATAAATTACTTACTTTGCTTTTGATCTATCATCCATTCTCTTTACGATCTATTGGATGATAGAAACCCAAGACATTTCTTAAAGCAACCCGATTGCCCTA
>DAIAOV010000241.1 GCA_027437055.1 Legionella sp.
CGCCGTTTCAACAGTGAAGTGCAACAGTGGAACTAGGACTTAGTCCGGCAAAGAAGACCTCAAAGGGTGTTCTATATTGTAGCACTTTTCTGGGGCGGTTGTTCAAGCGATTTTCAATAGCCTGAATTTCCTCATCAGATACCCCTGTAAATTCAGTAGATTTTGGCAGGTATTGTCGTACCAAACCATTAGTGTGTTCATTTAGTCCACGTTCCCATGAGTGGTATGGGGTGGCGAAGTAACAGGTTGTATTTAAGGCGCTTGCAATATCTTTGTGAGCGGCAAATTCCTTGCCATTATCATACGTGATCGTTCTTACTGGGTGAGGTAAATCAGCCATTTTATCTACTGTTGCCTGCGTTACAAGATCCGCCATTTTACGGTCAATTTTTTTAAGTAAAGTGAACTTTGAGTGCCGATCAACGTACGAAACAATAGCACCCTTATGCTTCGCTCCAATAATGGTGTCACCCTCCCAATCACCTATGCGTGATTTCGTTTCAACAATCGATGGCCGTGTTGTAATGTCGACTCGATCGGGGATACATCCACGGCCTGCTTTTCCAGATGAGCGTTTGTTGTAGCGCTTGCCTCGATGCCTCAAATGCTTATACAGCTTGCCTCCGGAACGTTTATCACGCCAAACAAATTGGTAGATGGTTTCATGGCTTATCGCCTTACCTTCGAGCTTTAATCGGCCTGAAATCTGTTCTGGACTCCAGTCCTCAAGCAGTTTTTCCCTGATGCTGCTCTGCATCTCTTCCGTTAGCTTTTTGGGTGCCTTGCTCGCCTCGCTGCGGCGTGCCTTAGCTTTCTCATCAGCTTGCTTAAAACGATATCCACGTCCACCTGTATTGCGCGATAGTTCCCTGCTAATCGTCGACTTATCCCGACCAACCGCCAAGGCAATTTTTCCCAGTGATTGCCCCATTGATTTTAGTGCATAAATCTGACACCTTATGTCTCGAGTCACGTGATGGTAGCCTGCTGCCATGATAATCTCCTTTGGTTAGCACCTTTGAGACTATCAACTTCACCTGACTCACTCTAGTACATGTTCATTTTATAACCGCTGTTGCACTTCGCGGTTGAAAGGGCG
>DAIAOV010000242.1 GCA_027437055.1 Legionella sp.
TAATACAGCAGCAGAAGCTAAATATCCTTCAGAGGCAGCCTTGGCCAGTTTTTTAGGCATCTTTTTTGGTCTTGTAGATGGTATGGACCTGTTTTGCAGTATCTTCTTATATAATTGGCTGTTAAAGCGTTATGGGTTAGTCGCCTCTTTATTTGTTTTACCCATTCTGGGTATTGTGATTACTTTGCCTATTTTATTTTTTAACACCGTTTCAGCACTGACCTATCTTGTATTTTGGCTGATTGTTAGTTTAAAGCTGTCTGAAGACAGTATTAGAGCCTCCTTAACCCATATGGGCAATTTACTGTTGTTACAACCATTTCCCCGAAAAATACGTGCTTTCTTACACTCTAAAAGCGACGTTCTGGTCGTCGGTGTAGCTACTGCCATAATTAGCTTTTTATTAATACTCATTGTTCGCTTCATCGGCGTTTCTGTTGGATTTTTAACCGGATTTGCACTCCTATGTTTTGTCCTTACTGCCCTTATTCTATGTACCCTCGAATCTGATTATATAAAGGCGCTAATTATGGCGATATCCAATCGCTATTTTGAAGGAAGTGAATTGCTTTATGCGACCAAAGAAGATCTACGACTCTTAAAGAACTGCCTATTGAGTCAGCATTCTGATGAGATCATTTATGCGTTAACAATCATTGAGCGCATTGATTTAGCTGAACTGTCTACAGTACTGGGTACGGCTATAAAATCACCCAATGTAACAGTTAGTGAATATGCATTAGATAAAATAAAGCAATATAATCTAGTCGATTATGTCTCGGAAATTATTTCTTTATTGGAACAACCGAATCAAAAAACACTAAAAGTAAAAGCCTTAACTACCGTGGCTCGCCTTAATTACGCTCAAGCAGAAAAGTTTGCCAGCTCTTTATTGCATGACGATTTCCTGCCGCTGAGCAGTGTGGCATTAGTTATACTAGTTAAGATGAGTAAAGATCCACTTCTTAAGGCATCTGCTACTGAGAAACTGCATGAGCTAATGACGGCACAAGATGAGACCAAACGCGCTGCCAGTGCCCATATTATAG
>DAIAOV010000243.1:0-549 GCA_027437055.1 Legionella sp.
GCTAATATGATGCTCAATGCCACTAATAAAACTTGTATACCTTTGATCTCCGATTTGTTCATCGAGCTCAACCTCTTCTACCGTTGCCCTGACCTCTGCTGATTTTCCTTTTATATCAATAAAATCTATTCTTGTTACGACATTTATATTGTGTATAGTTATGCCTTCCTCATTTCTGGGATCTATTAGATGTGTTTTTATTATTCTTTTGTCCTTTTCGATTTCCGGCAAAGAACTTTCCAAAGTCAAATCATAGAATTCCTCTATCGGAGTCTTATAATCTAGTAACAGTTTCCATCTTGCCTCAAGAAAACTGTCAACGGTAGTTTCAATAGTATTCCTATCATTTGAGCATCCGGTCAACATTAATATTATAACTCAACTTTCCCAGCCTAAAAGTGAGTACAAACCTTTAAAAATCGAGAAGTTACGCGCACAATAACAACTTCTGCTTTAATGGCAGCGGTATCGTATTCAAAAATGCAGTCATTATTTGATTCGCCATTTCCTGACTGAGCAAAGGAAGCTTTTTGAGAACATCCCGAAGGG
>DAIAOV010000243.1:559-962 GCA_027437055.1 Legionella sp.
GAAGATAATAAAACAGTTCACCAATCGTTCTATCATCAGTAGTATATCTAGATTCCATTGCCAGCATTGCGTATCGGAGAAAAACAATTGACGTCGCAGCGACCTGCATATCATAACTGCGGCCCTGAAACTCTTTAGCTAAGGCAAGGTAGGACTTGCAGACTTTGAAAAAAACCTCAATATCCCAACGCTTTCCATAGATTCGAACGACTTCTTCCTCGCTAACGGAGAGATCTGTGCAAAGTAGTGCGAGCCAATTCTCAGATCGCCGATCTTTAATAAAAACAATTCTGGCATCAACAAATTCATCAACAGGCGAGACTTTATCTTCCCTAAGTTTAACGCAGACCGAACCGATAATTGGGGTTCTAGGATCTAATGGGCTTTCGAGATTCTGGTAGAT
>DAIAOV010000244.1 GCA_027437055.1 Legionella sp.
ACAACAAAAATACTTCCCATTTACTTATTTATTTTATTTATTTATATATTTAAATATTCTCTTTATTTATATATTTAAATATTCTCTTTATTTAAATATTTTATTTATTTATTTTATTTATTTATTTTATTTATTTATTTTATTTATTTATTTTATTTATATTTTATTTATTTATTTTATTTATTTATTTTATTTAATATTTTATTTATTTATTTTATTTACTTATTTTATTTACTTATTTTATTTACTTATTTTATTTATTTATTTATTTTTTTAATATTATTTATTTATTTTATTTATTTATTTATTAATTGATTTTATTTATTTATTTTATTTTATTTAGTTATTCATTAATTGATTTTTTTTATTTGATTTAATTTATTTATTTATATATTTGTTTTGTTTTATTTATTTATTTATTTTATTTATTTATTGATTGGTTTGATTTTATTTATTTATTTTTTGGGAAAATTTTTGTTGACCGCATTCAGTAATATGAATGTTTGTAGTTCGAGCTCGCCTGGGTACAACCTATTCAACTTCAATATAAAATAATATTTTCTCTTAAATGATTGAAGACTTTTAATTGATGTAGCAAAAGGGGGATTTGAGCTCGCGACAACAAAAATACTTCCTATTAATTTATTGATTGATGGTTTGATTTTATTTTATTTATTTATTATTAGTGTGGTTTATTCATTTTATTTATTAATTGATTTTATTAATTGATGTTTTTTATTTATTTTATTTATTTTATTTATTTATTTGTTTATTTAATTTTATTTATTATTTAATTTTTATTTATTTATTTTATTTGTTTATTTGGGAAGTTTTTGTTAACAGGATTGAGTAATATGAATGCTTGTAGTTCGAGCTCGCCTGGGTACAACCTATTCAACTTCA
>DAIAOV010000245.1:0-359 GCA_027437055.1 Legionella sp.
CTGGCCTCGCCACTCTAAATGGGCCCTGCCAATCGGTTGTTCCCTTGGGTTGGATTGAAGTGGTCCCCCGTTGACGGACCTCTAATGGATGGATTAAACCAACCACTTGGAGGTCACTATGGAACGTCAGGTTCGTGCTCAATATACCGCCGATTACAAGGCGCAGGCAGTGTCATTGGCAGAGAGCCTCGGAGCGGCAAAGGCTGCCCGCAAGCTCGGTATTTCGGTCAAGACGCTGGCTAATTGGATCCGCATTTCGCGTGATGGAGCAGGGTTCGCCAAGGACGGGAAGCGCCGTCCTGTGAGCGATGTGGAAGCTGAGAATGCACGGCTTCGAGCCGAGAATGCTCAGCTGCGCA
>DAIAOV010000245.1:369-856 GCA_027437055.1 Legionella sp.
AAAAAAAAAAGCCGCAGCGTACTTTGCGAAGGAGTCCAAGTGAAGTACGCCTACATCGCCTCGCAGCGGACTCACTACCCGATCGGGTTCATGTGCCGAGTGCTCGAGGTATCGACTTCGGGATTCTTCGCCTGGCAGGCCCGAGAACGTGCGCCACAGAGCGACGCGGACGCTCCGTTGCGTGCAGCGATCATACAGGTCCACGAGGAAAGCCGGCGCCGCTATGGTCGCCGGCGCCTCACGCATGCCCTGCGCGCACAGGGCATGCGCATCAACCCCAAACGTGTGCATCGAGTGATGCGCGAGGAAGGCTTGCGAGGCGTGCGTAAAGGGCGCTTCGTGCCGCGCACGACCGACAGTGCCCATCAGCGCGCCATCGCCCCGAACGTCCTACAGAGGCGATTTAGCGTCGACACAGCCGTGCCGGCCTGGACAAGCGACATCACGTACGTTGCCACTCGTGAGGGCTGGCTGTACCTGGCGGTGA
>DAIAOV010000246.1 GCA_027437055.1 Legionella sp.
ATAGGGAAAGGTTTTTGTCCATTTACAGCCAACTTCCAGTCTGCCATTAAGTCTTCTTGATGAATCGCAATCCAAGCAACAACAATTTTATGTTTTTGAGTTGGCAACCCTCCAGCCAGTAATTCTCCAGTTTCAATCGCGTAAACAGCAGTTTCATCCTGATACTCTGCATGGATGTGCGGAAGATGGTGCTTATCTGTATCATAGAAAAACATGCGAATAACAATACCATAAAACATCGAAATCGTCGGCATAACGTTAGTCCTTGTATAACCCAAACGCCTCTTTCATCGCTTCACCCATGTGCGACGGGGTACGCACCACCGACACGCCAGCAGCAGTCAGTGCAGCAAATTTGGCTTCTGCAGTGCCTTTACCGCCCGACACAATCGCGCCAGCATGCCCCATACGACGACCAGGTGGTGCGGTTACGCCCGCGATGTAAGAAACGACTGGCTTCTTAACATGCGCTTTGATGTATTCTGCCGCATCTTCCTCAGCAGAACCGCCAATTTCACCAACCATAATAATCCCTTGCGTTTCAGGGTCAGCGTTAAACAGCTCCAACACTTCAACGAAATTCATGCCACCAATCGGGTCACCACCAATGCCCACACAAGTGGTTTGACCTAAGCCAGCACGGGTGGTTTGCCACACGGCTTCGTAAGTGAGTGTACCCGAACGCGACACGATACCGATTTTACCGGGTTGGTGAATAAAACCGGGCATAATGCCCATTTTGCAACTACCGGGGGTAATCAATCCGGGGCAGTTAGGACCAATAAGGCGAGACTGTGAGCCAACCAAGGCAGCACGTACTTTCAGCATATCA
>DAIAOV010000247.1 GCA_027437055.1 Legionella sp.
CAACCACGTGCGCCCGTCATGGGAAAGGTGGTGTGGGTGACGCCACCCGACAACCGTGAGGGTCGCCCTCCCGCCATCGGTGTCCAGTTTGTCAATGACCGCTCCGGTGTCCTGATCCGGATTCAGAACGCGCTGTCCGGCCTGCCAAGGAACGATGGTGAGGTGCTGAGTTTCTAAAATGCATCATTTTGTGCCGCTTCCATATAGGGTCATTGCTCTCTCGTTGCCGTCTGGGTTACACTTCGTCCCCTCAGGAGAGGTGACCGAGCGGCCGAAGGTGCAGCACTGGAAATGCTGTGTACTCCAAAAGGGTACCGTGGGTTCGAATCCCACCCTCTCCGCCAATCATCGTCCGTCAGTGGACAGTCTCAGGTTTTCTATGGCGACAAAGATCGGTCCCCTCGCAGTGGTAGCTGGTGAACCCCGTCAGGCCCGGAAGGGAGCAGCGGCAGCCGGTGATCCAGGTGCCGGGGTGCGGCTGGTTGGCGTCGCCACCCTATATTTCAGACCCGCATGAGCGCCTACCTCGCGCTTGCCCGCCGCTGGCGGCCACAACATTTTGACGATTTTGTAGGGCAGGAGGCCGTCGTCTCCGCCTTGCGCCATGCCCTGGATTCCGGCCGCATTCATCATGCTTTTCTGTTCACCGGCACGCGGGGCGTCGGTAAAACGACTCTGGCGCGGCTGCTCGCCAAGTGTCTGAACTGTGAGCGAGGCGTGAGCAGCAACCCCTGCGGAGAGTGCAGCGCCTGCCGCAGTATTGCTGCGGGGAACTTCGTCGATCTGCTGGAGGTGGACGCGGCAAGCCGTACCCGAGTCGATGAGACCC
>DAIAOV010000248.1 GCA_027437055.1 Legionella sp.
GAGTTATAAAAAAATTAGGAAAATTCCCATTTTTTTCGTTCACATGCTAAACAATTTTATTTTTTATTTTATGTTTTTATGAGTGGACTGTGACAGAGGATTATTATTTTTATATTTATTTTAATTTTTAATTTTATATTTTAGAAATTATAAAAAATGGAATTATTATTATTATTTTTTAAAAAATCAATAAAATAAAAAACTGAGTCATTATGATATCTTTTATTTTTTGATAACCATAAACAATATTTTTTATCATTTTCATATATCCATTTTAATGATTTACCTGAATATTTTCCAAAAGTTATATATTTATCTTCAAAATATAGAATATTATTTATTCCTGAGATAGAATTATTAGAAGTAGCCATATTGTTTTATTTATAATATATATTTTATTTTTATATTATTTTATAAATAATTTATATTAATTAATTCAAACCAATATTTTACAAATTCAATAAATTTTATACTGAGATTATTATTGATTAAATAATTTGTTATATTTAATGCATCATTTCTGTCAACATTTTCAAAAATCCCATTTTTATTATAATAATTCATTCTGTTGTATAATCGTGTATAGTATTCCTTTTTTTCATAATGTTTAAAATGTTCTACATTTTCTTTTATTAATCTTTCTCTGTTCTTTAAATAATATCTTCTATTGTATTCAGATTTTTTGCATTTATGTTCAAGGTCTTTAAATAATTTTGAGTTTTCTAATTGATTGATTTGGTTATTAATGATTTTGGTTGAGTTTTCCATTGTTGTTATATAATTTATACACAAAATATTTTTAT
>DAIAOV010000249.1 GCA_027437055.1 Legionella sp.
ACGTCCCTCCTCCCTAAGCGTTTCCCATATGACGGTAATCGACCATCCTTTTTCCAAAGCTTCGGCAATGTCTTCCCGCATAGCTAGAAATTCCACTTTATTTTTTCTGGCTTTTGTTCTTTGTTGACTCTGTTTAGAAGTCGATATGATTTCTGTTAAGGATTTTTTCATGGTTTACTCTCCATATTACTGATTAATCAATCCTTTGAGTTTATTGTTTATTTCTATTTATTTTCGACCTTTTCGGTCACTGCCAATGCCCTTTTTGGTAACTTTCGGTAATTTATTATTTATTTCCGTTTATTCATGATTATTTTCGTTACTAATCGTTATATAACGAACAATTACGAATAATTACCAAATTACGGTTCCAAAATAAATTTCAAAATACAGGGCAAGATAGGTGAAGTTAGCTAACCAGCGAGCGGCTACCCTACTTCACAAACCTTATTCGCACCTTCGGTGCTCAATGTAAAAAGCATTTTTATAATCAATTTTTTATTCACCTCCCCAAATTTTACCAGTAAAAACATATAGCCGAGGTGTGCCAACTCCTTTAATTCTTGGTTTGTGGGAAGCTTTACCATCAGAGGCTGGTTTCAGCCAGCCAGCTTGTAGTAAAACTCTTGTTACAGTGCGTTGATCAAAGCCTTTGCACAGTTCATTTTTGTAGGTCTCAGTTAACACCATATAGATTCGAAACCCTTCGTTATCTGTCTGAT
>DAIAOV010000024.1 GCA_027437055.1 Legionella sp.
TTCAGGTACCAAGGTTTGGAGATCCTGGCTTATTCTGTCTATTGTCTCTACATTATTGTGCAAGAAAAACACCTGGCCTCCTCTTAAGATTTCACGAAGAATTGCCTCACGCACAACAAAGTCATTTTTCTCCTGCCAGAAGGTTTTTATTGCCAGACGTTTGGCTGGGGGAGTAGCAATTAAAGAGATATCCCTGATTCCGGCCATTGCCATGTTTAATGTTCTCGGAATGGGGGTTGCAGTCATTGACAAGATGTCTACATGCGTTCGCAGTGCTTTGATATGTTCTTTTTGTTTTACCCCAAAACGATGTTCTTCATCAATAATTAATAACCCTAGATTTTTAAAGGCTATACTGCTTTGAAATAATTTATGGGTGCCTATGACTATATCTATCTTGCCTGAAGCTAAAGCTGCAAGGATGTTTTCTGTTTCTTTACCACTGCGAAAGCGAGATAATAATTCTATATTAATGGGGAAGTCGGCAAAGCGATCTCTAAATGATTCAAAATGCTGTCCTGCCAACAGTGTTGTAGGAACAAGTACGCAGACTTGTTTTCCATTTTGAACAGCTACAAAGGCGGCGCGCATAGCTACTTCTGTTTTACCAAAGCCAACATCACCGCAGATTAGTCTGTCCATAGGACGACTAGATTGCATGTCTTTTATAATTTGCTCTATGGCATTGAGCTGATCTTGGGTTTCGGTAAAGGGAAAACCACTGGCAAATTTCGTATATTCTGTTTGACTAAAATCATATTGATGGCCAGGCTGAGCCTCTCTTTTGGCATATAGATCCAATAATTCTATGGCAACATCATGGATTTTTTCTGCAGCTTTTTTCTTTTCTTTTTGCCATTGGTCAGAGCCTAGTTTATGTAAAGGAGCATGTTCACTATCAACTCCAGTATAGCGACTGATTAAATGTAACGAAGTCACTGGGACATAAATTTTATCATTCCCTGCATAGGCAAGAACTAAAAACTCACTAGAAATATTATTTGTCGTGATGTGCTGGAGGCCCTGATAGCGTCCTACTCCGAATTGTAAATGAACTACAGGAGCACCTAATTGCAATTCCGCCATATCACGAATAATTAAATCGGGATCAACCGTTTTTTGCGAGCCGCGACGTTGTGGGGTGCTTTGTTCTCCAAATAATTGAGATTCGACGATAATGCTTATACTGTTGTGAGTTAACTCACAGCCATAATTTAATGGTCCTGTTGTAATATTGATTAATGCATTATCGTTAATAAAATCATACCAGGATGCTTGGATTTTGGGGGCGATGCCACTGGGTTTTAGTAGATCGAGCAAGACTTCTCTGCGACCCGCACTTTCGACAACGATTAAGTAGCGGCGAGAGCTGGATTGGCAGTATTCACGTAAATGACTTAGAGGCTCAGGAGTTTTCCTATCTATAGGTAATAGGGGGGCCTCATTAATATCAAAATTAAACACTGCTCCTTTTTTTTCTGAAAGTTTATGATACAAACGCAGTTGCTCATAGGTATTAGCCTGAGTTAATAATTCAGTGGGATTAATAAAACATTCTTGTGGTGGAAGAATAGGACGACTGATGTCATAACGTCTTTGTTCATATCGCTCAGTAAGCTCTTGCCAGAATTGTTCAGCACTACTTTGAATGTCTTCAATAAGGCAAACTTTGGCATTTTGCGGCAAATAATCAAAAAAAGTAACCGTTTTTTCAAAGAAAAGGGGGAGAAAATATTCTATACCGGATGGAAATTGCCCTTCAGTTATTGCTTCGTAAATGGGGCATTGGCTAGGGTTAACTGGAAATGCTTCCCTAAAAGCCTTTCTAAAGAGGAGTTGGCTTTGTTCATTTAAAGGAATTTCGCGCGCTGGTAAGACATTTATCTGAGATATTTTTTCTATAGTGCGCTGGGTTTCCGTGTCAAATTTTCTCAAGCTTTCTATTTCATCGTCGAATAATTCGATACGAAATGGCATGCCGCTTCCCATGGGATAGACATCAATAATAGAACCTCGTAGCGCAAATTCACCATGTTCTAGAACTTTATTAACACAATGATAACCTGATTGTTGCAGTTGGTTTCTAAAGACATTTAGATCTAATTTTTGTCCCTCTTTTAGCATTAGAGCGTATTGATTTAAAAACTCAGGTGGACAAAGCCTGTGCATTAATGTGCTTGCTGAGGTGATAATTATCGCGTCGGTGACCTGTTGTAGTCGACTTAAAGCATATAGTCTTTCTGAGATAATATCTTGGTGTGGTGAGAATTGATCATAAGGTAATGTTTCCCAATCTGGAAAAAACAGTAATTCTTGAGATGTATTAATGCCATTAAGGAAAAATTGTAATTCGTCTTGTAGTTGACTGGCGCTGAGATTATCTTGTGCAATAAGTAGTTTTATTCCTGGTGTTTGTTGACAGTATTCTGCCAAGGCAAGAGCTAGGCTACTACCGTGGAGTTGTCCCCATATTTGTTTGGTCTGTGTTGCTTGGAAGAGTAGTGTATTGGTCACCATGAGATTACGCAGATTTTATAGCTTATGAGAAGGGCTGTATTATACTCTCATATTGATTATTCTGCACCTTTTAAGCTATTTGTTTTCGTTTGGGAAGCTTCGTGGCGGCAATGGGCTCTTGGCTCGATAAAGGCTATTGTTAGGTCAAAACGGCCCCACCCGCTTCGTAACCCAACATTTCTTTTTCGACAGGGAATAAAACGCGTAAGCAATAGGTAGCCCGGTTGCAAGCAACCGGGATCAAACATTGAGCCTCGCCATCTACAAATAAGTGATACAGGGTTAATTCCTTAAGTTGACACCATTGCCTGAACAGTTACTCTGTTTCTTAATGCCACTAAGCCGGAGCTCCCTCCATTTCAAAATTTATTTCTTTGTGCTGTTCATTACTGAGCACTCTTTGAGATAGATAAAGAGTTATGATACTAAGAGGTAAAAGAGAAATTAAATCATAAGGAAAATGCAGTATTCCTATACCACCAAATGATCCCAAATAAGAGATGAGAAGCAAAGAGGCCATATAAAACATGAACCAATAAAGAGGGTAGTTAGCAGTAAACAAGCTTTTTCCATTGTAGAATAGGGTAATCGTTAGCCCTATAAGCAATGCCATATCCAGCTTCCATAAAATAGAAAACCCACACCAGTACAACATCAAATTACAAAAATAAAATGCTAAATAAGAGCATAGTTTATAGCCAGCGAGTTTGAATGGTCTGGGAGTATGCGGTTGTAATTTTCTCATAGCAAGAAGGCAAATTGGGCCGATGCTATAAGATAGAATACTGGCTGAAGAAAGAAAGGCGACCAGCTTTTGCCAACCAGGAAAGGGTAGAAAAGAAAAAATCCCAACTAAGAAATTGGCATAAAGGGTGATATAAGGAATTTTATGGCGATTTACCTTTAAAAATATTTTAGGCAAATGTTGGTTTAATGCCATTCCGTATACAATGCGTGATGTTGCTGCTGTATAAACAAGAGTGGTACCAAATGGAGAAAAGGCGGCATCTATCATTAAAAGAGTTGCTACTGTCCCTAGTCCAAGCAATAGGGTCAATCCTACTAGAGGACCACTATCACCTGGGTAACTTAATGCATGCCAACCTTGAGCCAGATATTTCTGGGGCATGGCTGCAAGAAAACTGAGTTGTAGCATGAAGTATAAAATAAAACCGATAAGAACTGCCCCTAAAATGGCTATTGGAATATTGCGTTGGGGATTCTTTACTTCACCAGCCAAGATTAAGCCATTTTGAAATCCAGTGAACGCAAAGGCTATTCCTCCGGCTGAAAGTGCGGTAAAAATATTCACCCAACTGCTTTTCTCACCCAACTGAATAGTCACATTTGCCATAGTGGGAGCGCTCTGTAACAGCGCAATAATGGCAATACTAGGCAAAGCAAATTTAATGATGCTTGCATATTTATTGCACTCAGCAAGCATTTTTATCCCATAAGAGTTTAATATAACAACAAAAAACATGATGCTTATAGCAGCTACATAGCCATAACCTGATAGTTTTAGAGCCGCTGAGTCGGCAACAATGAGGGATGGGAAAAAATGACTGGAATATTGCAAAATAGCTTGGATTTCTATGGGGGTCATCACAACATAAGAAAGCCATGAGGTCCAGGCAAATAAAAAACCCACTTCACGACCATGAGTGTAAGTAGGGTAATTGGACATGCCACCAGAAACAGGGAACATGGTACCTAGCTCACATAAAGGCAAAGCAATAAATAACATGAAAATGGTGGCAATTATCCAGCTAATTAATGCATTAGGACCGGCCATTTGAGCGCTTATAAATGGGCTGAAAAGCCATCCTGAGCCGATCATGCCTCCTGCAGAAGCAATTAGAATATTGGTTGTTGATATATCTCGCTTTAACACAATAGCTTCCTTTTTTTGTTTAATGATTAATTATCTATTAATCCTAGATCGGCCCTTGGCCCATAGCTGTCAGGTTAAGGAAAAATGTTTAAAATATACTCTCACCCTAGTCCTCTCCCGCAAGAGGGCTAGGGTGAGGGAATTTACCACTTTACTTCCTTAGTCTGACGGCTATGGGCCAAGGGTCCGACCTACAATTGCTCAATAATTTAGACTATATCTTTTTCTGCTTCTATTAATGCTGTTTCTAACTCCTGTAAATCCATCTCAACAGATTCAATTTTTTGAAAGCGAGAAGTAATTTTTTTAGCTGATGTGTTTACTTCACTGACATCCTGATGTGCTAAATCAATATGTTTAGATAATTTATCCATACGTTTTTCAAAGCGTTGGAAGTCATCGGCTAGAGCGTGTAGATGTTTTTGGATGATGTGCACTTGCTTGCGTGTTGCATCATCTTTCAATACAGCCTTCGCTGTAGTAAGAACGGCCATTAGCGTACTCGGTGAAACGAGCCAAACTTTGAGTCTTTGAGATAGAGAGATTAACTCAGGGTAATTGGCATGAATTTCTGCGAAGATGGATTCTGCTGGAATAAACATCATAGCGCCATCTGTGGTTTCGTTAGGAACGATGTATTTTTCAGCGATATCTTTAATATGTTTTTGAATGTCTTGTCTAAATTGTTGTTGTAACGATTTCTTTTCAACGGATGCGGCATCAGCGCTAATTAATCGTTGATAAGTTTCTAAAGGAAACTTGGCATCTATGACTACATTTCCTGTGGGGTCGGGTAAAAATAAAATGCAATCAGCTCGTTTTTGATTACTTAAGGTATACTGCATTTGGTAATGAGTAGCTGGTATCATATTACTTATTAGCGTAGATAACTGCACTTCACCAAAAGCACCTCGTGCCTTTTTGTCTACAAGCACGTCTTGCAAACTGACGACATGATTAGACAATTCCGTTATTTTCTTCTGGGCTTCATCAATAATAGTTAATCTTTTGACCACATCAATAAAAGTAGAGGATGTCTTTTCAAATCCTTCATTGAGTTTGTGATTCACTTGTTGGGTTAACGTATGTAGATGGGTGCGGATTTCTTCTGTAAGTGTTTGTAAATGAGCGGTAAGTGAGCTGGCATGCTGTTTAAAGCTGTGGCTTATTTGTTCGCGTACATCACTCATTTGTTTTTGTACGGTATCGCTAATGAGCACTTGAACGGCCAGTTGTCCCTGGGCAATCTTCTCATTGATTATTGTTTGACTACTTTGGTAAGACTGACTCAAATCAAGTTGTAGCTGGTGAAGTTGATTGGTGAATGTTTGTTGCAACTGTTGATTGAGTTGTTCAATTAAAATTTTTTGTTGTGTTTGCGTTTTTAAAAACCAGAACAGTAGTAAAAATTGAAGGGCTATAGCGCAAGCTATGCCCTCCATAAGGGTCACAGAAGAAAAAAAAGATAACATTATTATTCCAACAATTGGTTTACCTTAATTGGCTTATTATAGTGATATACAGTTTTGAACTGACCGTAATCAATCAAATGTAAATAGCCTAGATATAAACTATCCTCTGATAATTGGCTTGAATTGTCAAAGGTAAATTGAATAACATGCTTCCCTGGCTCAAACCACTGAGCTTTTTGTGATAGTTCAATTGGTTTAATTACAGCACCTTCAGCATATTGATGGAATAAGACACCTTGCAATGCGTATCGGCTTGCTGTTGCCACATCAAGAGTAGCAACAAATGTTAGAGGATTAGATGAGAGTTTCTTTATAGAGATTAGGCTTGCTGATGGAATAGAATAAGAAAAGGCCGCGTGCCCGCTCCTTCTAATTATTTTTTGCCCTATAGTCGTGTTTACACTAGATTCTATGTACCAGTTTTGTCCCTGATTATTTGTTTCGGAGTTAAGAAAAGTCGATCCTTGAAACTTATTATGTTTGATTTTTGTTAATTTAAGGGGAATTATTTCTCCTTGGGGGCTTACTAATGATGCATTAACATCATCGACAGAATAATCTTCCTCATCATCTTTTAAGGTAATAGTTGCTGTTAATTTATCTCCATACTGATAATGAAGAGAATCAGTCTCAACCTGTAAATAAGTCAGAGAAAATTTATCAAACACATTAATTAAATAAGTATCTGTGCTTTTTTCATCAATAGCATTATTTTTAAGGACAAATTTTCCGGCTCCTAACTCAGGTTTAATTTGTAATAGGGTTTGATATTTCATGAGGAGAGACTCTTCTTCTGAACCCTTATCCTGATTGAACAATGCTGAAGCATCCTTTAAAGCCATTAATTGATTGGCTGGTGTTTTAAGCATCAATTGAGGCACAGATTTCTTTTGTAATGGGGTTATACGAATTACAGCCCCCGGTGCTAAAGTGGAAATAATTACACCCTCATTTAATTGCTTTGCAGTAACTTTTTCTCTGTAGTTATAACTTTTTTGTTGATTGCTTATTTCATTATGTAAAGGCTGGTCAGAAATACTCCATTTATCCTGCAACTTGTCACGAGATAAGTTACTGCACTCGTCACATTCATAGGACTTTATTAGTTGTTTAGGCAAAGGATAGGCATGAAGTTGGGACATGCAAAAGGCAGACATCAAAACTAGAGAGGTAATTTTCATTGCGCAACTCCTTTTGTAGCTAAAGCATTAACAAGAACTTGTTCCAGTCCTAGACATGAGTGTCGACTTTGATTATGGCTTAGGGGCGCATTATTTTCTGTTTTATCAATATCATAAAACCATACAGTTCCCGCTGCTGTTTGTGAAGAGCAACTCAAGAAGCCATCTGCACATTGCTCAAGATATAGCTTAGTGATTTTTAGACCACTGTTAAGTAAATAACCATTGCAATAGCTGGCGGAAGAGAACGGAGAAGCATGAACGTTAGTACCTACGATTACGTTAAAGGGTACTGATAAAGAGGGACGTCCTTTTATACCTAGTAATAATTCTTGGTTATAAATAAGCATATCGCCAACACGTTGTTGTTTCACTGCATCAGAAACGTAACCCAGCAACCAGCCTAAGCTTGATTCAAATATTCCCCCGTTAATTACTTCATCAGCTAGTGGAGTTCCTCCACTAGAAGGAGCTATGGCAATGATCTGGTTAATTTTGTGTTTTAGAGCTAAATATTTTTTATCATAGGTGGGATTGGATAGGATCCATCTTATAACGTTTGCGCCATCTGAATGAGTATAAATGGTAACTGAGCTAATTTTTTTTTCAGTGATAAATTCTAATAATTGCTCAGCCACACAATCTGCAGAGTCTTTATGCCACATATAGCGATCAAAATCACAATGTACTACGTAGTGATTTTCTGGCTTTTTCAGACCTTGGCTCACGCTTTGAATAAATTCAACCTTCCAATAACCACCATTGGCATCTTCGCGATGATCACGAGTGCCATGAATAAAGGCAACACCAGGATTAGTACCTGGAAGGGCTTGGATTAATGTGGAAAATAAAAACAAAAAGAGGGTAATTAAAACACGTCGAAGATCCATTTCTTTCATGCCTCATTTGATACTGAGCAGTATCTATAGCATGTTTTTTATGTAAGGTTCAAGCTAGCTATAGGGATATTGCGCTAAAAATCACCACTAAATTGAAAGATCCTCATGTGTTATGAGGACCATACAAAGAAAATAAGAATCGAAGTAGTCTATCTAAGTAGTTGGTCTCATTGACTCGGTTTCTTGATTCATTTCTGGCATGACTGCTGAACCTACTACATCTATTAATTCTACTGCCGGGCTAATAAATATAGCAACGAACGCAGTGACTAAAGATATAGTATCATTTATAAATCGGGTTCCAGCATCAGAAGCCTTTTCAGTATCTGATTTTATGAAATAATAAATACCTCTAAAAGTCTGAAATATCATATCTAGAGCAAAATATGCACTTTGCAAAGTACAAATAATAGGAACCGTTATAATTGCAGCCGCTCTCATAAAGAAATTTAATGCAGAATCATAAGGCTTAAAAAAGGCAGAACTTACTGGTCTTCTCTCGTCTAATGCAATTAAAGCTCTAGTGGTCACACCCCAAAGGTCATTGATGCCAGCCATATTAAAAATCACCTTATATGAAACAAAATGTTCTTAATTTTACCAAAAAACAATCGGTAGTCAATGACATTAGGTTTTATGGCCAAAGCTGTTCTATCTTAATTTGATTTGAAGTTACTTAATTGATGTATTATTGAGCAAATGTAAAATACTATTCATTACACCCTTTAATAACCTTAATATTCGAAAGAAAGAATAATAATGATAAACTGACATTTTAATTTTTTCGGTGGATTAGATGGGCGACGAAGAGATAAAAGGAACGATCGATGCATTAAAAGAGCAAATAAGAATGTATGATTATCATTATTATGCTCTTGATGAGCCTCTTGTACCCGATATTGAATACGACAGATGTTTTAGAGAACTGCAAAAATTAGAGTCTGACTATCCACAATTTCTAACTGCAGACTCACCGACTCAAAGAGTAAGTGGTACCCCACTCGATGCATTTATGCCAGTTGTTCATAAACAACCAATGCTTTCATTGTCTAACGTGTTTACTACAGAAGAATTACAAGCATTCATTAAACGGGTAACAGACAAACTGGATGAGCCTAATCAACAATTAGTCTTTGCTTGCGAGCCTAAATTAGATGGTTTAGCAGTGAATCTCACCTATGAAGAGGGAATATTAATTCATGCAGCTACGCGTGGTGATGGAACAACGGGTGAAAACATAACAGCGAATATAAAGACAATCGCTGCCGTTCCTTTAAAATTAAGAACAGAACATCCCCCTAAATTTATAGAAGTCCGTGGCGAAGTTTATATGCCTAAAGCTGGATTTGAAGAATACAACAAAAAGGCCAGACAGCTAGGCGAAAAGACTTTTGCTAATCCACGTAATGCTGCTGCGGGCAGTTTAAGGCAATTAAATCCGACCATTACCGCCAACAGACCTTTATCCATTTACTGTTATGGAATTGGGGCTTGTGAGGGTTATGATTTACCTGACAGTCATTTAGGCCAATTACAATTGCTTAAGGATTTTGGTTTTAGGATCTCTTCTGAAACCAGAAAAGAGATTGGGCTTAGCGGATGTTTAAATTATTATGAATACATGCTCGCCCAAAGAGAGCAATTGCCTTTTGAGATTGATGGTGTAGTTTACAAAATCGATAGCATTCCTTTTCAGCAGCAACTTGGGTTTGTTTCGCGCGCACCACGGTTTGCTTGTGCTCATAAATTTCCTGCCTCTGAAGAGATGACACGATTACTTGCCGTAGATTTTCAGGTGGGTCGCACAGGGGCTCTGACACCCGTTGCTCGTTTGGACCCAGTCAGCGTTGGTGGGGTTACAGTCAGTAATGCTACTTTGCATAATCTTGATGAAATTGCCCGTAAAGACATTCGTATTGGAGACACGGTCATTGTTCGCCGGGCAGGTGATGTGATTCCTGAAGTGGTTTCTGTAGTATTGACCCAACGTCCCGAACTGACTCAATCAATTACTCTTCCTAAACAATGTCCCGTATGCGGTTCTGATGTCATTAGAGAGGAAGGAGAGGCTGTTGCACGTTGTATTGGTGGATTATTTTGTAAAGCTCAGTTAAAAAGAATGATGTGGCATTTTGCTTCACGAAAAGCGATGCATATTGATGGATTAGGAAGCGTTCTTATCGAACAATTAGTTGATGAGGGAATAGTTCATCATTTATCAGATCTTTATGAACTGGATCTTTCTACCTTAGCTAGTCTTCCCAGGATGGGAAATAAGTCGGCTCAAAATCTATTGGAGGCTTTAGAACATAGTAAGGCCACTACTTTTAATCGTTTTATTTATGCCTTAGGAATCAGGGAAATAGGGGAGGCTGGTGCTAGAGTTTTAGCTGACCATTTCTCGGATGTAGAGGCAATACAAGCGGCAACAGTTGATGAATTGATGACCTTAAATGACATAGGGCCAGTTGCTGCATCTTGTGTGGTGCACTTTTTCGCTCAGCAACATAATCTTGATGTCATTCATAGGTTAATCGAATTAGGAGTCCATTGGCCTAAAGCAGAGAAAAAAACAATAAATAAAGAGCATCCTTTATTCGGTAAAACGGTAGTGCTCACTGGAACTTTGAATACTATGGGTCGAGAGGAAGCTAAAGCGAAATTATTAGCCTTAGGCGCAAAAGTCAGTGGCAGCGTCTCAAAGAAAACAGATTATGTTATTGCTGGGAGCGAGGCTGGTTCTAAATTAACTAAAGCAACGGAATTGGGGGTTCCTATTTTGGAAGAAGAACAATTATTGGAAATGCTCGCCTCTTAAAGTCAGTGGCTGCATAAATTAGGCTATACCTATTACCTTAAATTCCTTAAGTTAATGCAATGGTGTCAACTTAAGAAATTAACCCTGTGTCACTTATTTGTAGCCTGATTGCTTGCAACCAGGCTACATGGGCTTAAGTTGACGCTATTGACTATTCTGGGGGTGATCTTGAGCTTTGGAGGAGTGCCAGATTTGGGTTCCGATTTGATACTTCCTGCATTCAGCATGAACGATTACCATTAGTGAGCTCCCGCTGCTGTATCTCCCGTTCCCCGTGTTCCGGCTTTTTTAGTAATCCAGACTAAAGGAATAAGTGAGAGAAAAATGATGGATGAGGCCCAAAAGACATCGTTTAACCCTAGCATATCAGCTTCAACATTCAAAATGGTATTAAAAAGTGCATAACTCTGTTGGGTCGTGATATGAAGAAGAGTCTTACTTGTATTCATGAACTCAACGAAATTCATATTAAAGGAGCTGGATTGTTCCGTTAATTGTGCATGATGCAATATAGAGCGATTATTCCATACTGTTGTTGCAATTGAAGTGCCTATGGCTCCACTGAATATGCGAGCAAAATTAGATAGACCAGCAGCTGCTGGGATTCTCTCAGGAGGAAGTCCTGAAAGGATAATCGCTGAAAGTGGAATAAAAAATAAAGCTATAGGTATCCCTTGTATTAGAGTGGGTACTACCAAATGCCAGGTATCGACGTATGATGTGTAAAGAGAACGCAAAAAGAATACTAGGCTCAGCAAAAGAAAAGCTATAGTCACTATGATTCGAGCATCAATTTTAGGCAAAAGTTTTCCAACAATTGGTGAAAAAATTACGGCAAAAATACCTAATGGAGCCATTACTAATCCCGCATTTACTGAAGGGTAGGCCTGATCGATTTGCAGCCATTGCGGTAGCAATACTAAATTACCAAAAAATACTCCATAACCCACGGAAATTGCGATAGTACCGCCGGTAAAATTACGTCCAGCGAACAGCGTTAAATCAATAATTGGATGTTTTTCTGTTAGCTCCCAGACTAAAAAATAGCAAAACGCAATTGCTGAAGTGACCGCAAGGGAGATAATCACTGGCGAATTGAACCAGTCCAAATCTTTCCCTTTATCCAACATAATTTGTAAAGCGCCTACCCAGATAATCAATAATATAAGGCCAACAACATCAATAGGAAGCGATACTTTAGGACTTTCGCGATCTTTATAGATGATCCAGGTAAAGACAGCAGCGAATATTCCTACTGGGACATTGATATAGAATATCCACGACCAACTGTAGCTGTCTGTAATCCATCCACCTAGAGTAGGGCCTGCAATGGGCCCAACTGTTGCTGTCATACCCCAAAAAGCTAGTGCCAATGCGCTTTTTTCTTTTGGGTAGGAACTTAATAAAATGGACTGAGATAGAGGAATCAGTGGTCCAGCAACAATTCCTTGAAATACTCGTGCGCAAAGTAAGAAAGCAAAACTAGTTGCTAAACCGCATAGCCATGAGGCAAGGACAAAGAGTGTTATAGAAACCACAAATAAGCGAATTATGCCAAAACGTTGAGTTAGCCAACCGGTTAAAGGAATAGCAATAGCATTCGCTGCGGAAAAGACTGTAATAACCCAGGTTCCTTCGTCAGCGGAAACTCCGAGGTTACCAGCAATAGTAGGAAGTGCCACATTCGCAATTGAAGAATCAAGAACTATCATGAATGTTGCTAAAGCAACGACTATAGTCGCGATGACAAGTTGCGCTCCCTGTAAAGGAGGGGGCGGAGATGCTTTAGGCGTTTGATGTGATTGATCACTCATTTTGCTGTCCCTTTTGCAGCACCTTTTTCTATCGTAGATTGAATACTGGAGTTGGTATTATCTTGATTTAGGTTAGATGTTTTTCCTACATTTTCTTTAATGATCTTTGCTATTTCAGCATTGGATTCTTTTTCTAAATTCTCATAAATTGCAGTTCTATATACTGGGGGATTGACCGCTTCGCTGATGAATTTGCCACTACGGTCATGGGTATTAACGGCTACATCCATTGATAACCCAATACGTAAAGGATGTTGTTCTAGTTCTTTGGGATCTAGTTGGATACGTACGGGGAGACGTTGTACCACTTTAATCCAGTTTCCAGTAGCATTTTGAGCAGGTAACAATGCTAAGGCACTGCCCGTTCCTCCAGCAAATCCCATAATTTTTCCATGGTATTTTACTGATGAACCATACATATCCGCTGTTAATGTCACAGGTTGTCCAATACGCATATTGCGCAATTGTTTCTCTTTAAAATTAGCATCAACCCATACCTCATTAAGGGGTATAATCACCATTAACTGGGCACCAGTAGTAACACGTTGGCCAACCTCTGCAGTACGTTTGGATATTTCACCTGCAATTGGGGCACGGATAGTGGTTCTTTTATAGTCAATATAGGCTCTTCGTACCTTTTCTGCTGCCTCCATAACGCTAGGATGATGCTCAAGATCAGTATTATCAGTTAATGCTTTATTTGCTAAAAGAGCTGCTTGAGCTTCATTTAATGAAGCTGTAGCACTTTTAAATGCGTCTTGGGCGTGAGTTAACTCTTCCCTAGATACTGCGCCGTATCCTATAGCATTATTGCGGCGTTTTAAATCTTGTTTAGCTTGTTCTAAACTGGTTTCATTTACTATTACTCTTGCTGTCAAACCTTGGTTATTAAGGAAGTACTGGTGAGTAGTTCGCACTGTTTGGGCTAAATTAGCTTTTGCTTGTTCGAGCGCTACCCTTGCGTCAATAGGATCTAATTGAACTAATGTTTGTCCTTCTTTTACAAAACGAGTATCGTCTGTTTTAACAGCGATAATAATACCATCTACCTGTGAGACAATAGGAATGATATTACCACTAACGTAAGCATCATCAGTTTCTTCATAAAAGCGGGCAATAAGCAACCAATAGAGAAAACAAAGCACACCGATAGTTAGGAAAGTAACAGTTAGGATAGTTAGATAGAATCGTCTTTTTTGATTTTGACGCTCACTATCGGTGGGTAAGGTAAATTTCTTTTTTATTTCACTTTCGCTCATTACTTATCCTTTTGGGCTTTATGATTAGGCGAATGGCAGCATGCATCGAATCCGCCGCCAAGTGCTTTAATCAGTGCTATTTGTTGATTTCGCCTATTAGCAATCAATTGTAACAATGATTGTTGTGCATTGAGATAAAGTGTTTCAGCATCTAAAACGACAAGCTGTGAAGCCAGACCAGTGCGATATTGTAATCGTGCTAAGTTGTAAGCACGTTCTGAGGTATATAGTGCTTGTTTTTGAGTCACTAATTGATTATCCGTAGAGTGAATTGACGTAATTTGAGAGGCTACATCTGATAGCGCATTATTTAGAGTCACATTATAGTTTGCCACGGCTTCTTCATAGTTACCGTATTGTCCTCGCAACTGTGCTCTGAGACTACCACCATCAAAAATAGGCAATCTTAGTGCGGGTCCTATTTGGTATTCGGTGCTGGCTTGTTCAAAAAGACGACTAATACCAAGAGAAAGTAGACCGGCGATACCTAGAATATTAACATCTGGGTAGAACTTTGCTTTTACATTTTTTACACCCTGACATGCGGCTTCAACAGTCCAGCGTGCGTTAACTATATCAGGACGGCGACCTAATAGATTGAGTGGTAAATTAGGTGGTAACTGTGGCGTATAGGCAGATTTTAGCTGAGGACGACTAATTGATAACCCTCTGTCTGGCCCTGCCCCAAGCAATGTGCCTAATTGCTGACGAGTTAGTATTATTTGCCCTTCAACATCACGTAATTGTGTTTTTGCATTCGCAGTAGTATTACGTGATTGATAGTATTGTACTTTGGTATCTAACCCTGTTTTGAGTCGGACAGCTGATATTTTATCTAAGTCTTCTCTTTGGGTTACAGTCAGGCGTAGTACATGACGTAAATCATAATAATAAGCCAGCTGACTATAGGCAGAAGCAACAGCTGTAGCAATAGAGAGTCTTGCTTCTTGTTCTGCTGCTTGTGCAGCCCTTTCCTGAGAAATTGCTTGTCTATGACTGGCTAAATTCTTGCCCCAAAAATCTAGTTCATAACTGGCTGAGGATAGGAATTCGCCAAAATTATACCACATACCACCTCCTATTATAGGAGGGAACAGTGTTGCAGAAAGACGTCCACGAGCCACTTGTGTAGTAAAGTTTGCTGTGGGTAAAAACACCGAGGCTCTTTGGTCAGCTAAGGCTTTGGCTTGGATAATTCGTGCTTTGGCCACATCTATACTGGGATTATTTTGTAGTGCTTCATCAATTAATAAGACAAGCTGAGGATCGCCGAATTGTTTTGCCCAACTAGTGGTCGGCCAATGACCTCGTTGATTAGGAATGCTTTTCTTAGTTTGGAACCGAGCAGGAGGGGCTATTTTTTTATTGCTTTTAATCCCCATATAATTAACGCAACCTACGAGGTTAACTACTGAAGCAAAAAAGAAACAAATAATAAATAAACAATATTTGTATTTGTTTGAATAATGATTGTTTAAAGTTACACCCATCTTAAGTTCCAAAAAAATCCTATTGAGTTGCACTTGTTGATTATTTTTCAAGAGCTCACCTTGAACCTAATCGTTCAGATAATACCCCAACCTCCATAAGATTAATTCCTTAACTTGGCTCGATTAACCGTCCAGATTTTTTGTCAGAGGCAGGGGTAGCTCTCGTTGCGCTCTGGATGACAAAGAGCTTAACTTTCTAAAATAGTTAACCTTACTTGATGTAGCTTAAATTATCTATAGATTTATGCGGTAATTATTCAGGTTTTTTTAGAATGAAATAGTTCATGGCTTTATAAAAATAGATCAAATATTTTCAATAAGTTATATATAAATCGAGTAACTTCTCAATAAGTACGGGAAAACCAAGCGCACGCTCCGGACCGCGCGTGTCGGCAAGCGGATAAACCATGCCAACATCCGATTCCTAACGGTCGCGGCCCGGATTGTTCCCGAGGTTATTGATAAGTTACTAAATCAACAAGGTATGCATCGTGGGGTTATTTCAACGTCTAACCAACTTACACCGATGTTTGTTTAAGGATATACTAGGTTTCAATACAGTTAACGGAGCAGGGATAGCTGGTGATACGATTTGTTTTAGTAGGCATGTTGTTAGTAGTTTATATGCTAAAAGGTTGGACTCTAGCGTATGCAGACGGCTGGGTAATGAATAATCCTTATCCAAAGAGTGAGTCTAAAGAAAATATTTATTACTCTTCTTTTACGCAACAACCAAAAACATTGGATCCAGCACGTTCTTATTCATCTAATGAATATCTTTTTATCAATCAGATTTATGAACCGCTCCTTGAATATGATTATTTCATTCGACCTTACCAATTAATCCCTTTAACCACCACCCAGCTCCCGCAGATCAAGTATTTCGATGCTCAAGGAAATGTCATCTTAAATAAGGACTCGACAGAGCCTGCCTACACTGTTTACACGATACAAATCAAAAAAGGAATTATGTATCAGCCTCATCCTGCATTAGCTAAAAATAAACAAGGTTCTTATTTATATCTTCACTTGCCGGAAGATTATTTGGATGAGCACAATATTAACCGTTTGGCTGATTTTAAATATACTGGAACACGTGAGGTGGTGATTGACGATTATATTTACCAGATAAAACGCTTGGCTAATCCCGCGGTAAGCTCCCCAATTTACGGGTTAATGAGCGACTATATCCTTGGATTTAAAGAGTTTGCTGATACTTTACCCGCCCTACACTCAGATAGTTCACACTATATTGATTTGCGCAACTACCCATTAAAGGGGATAAAAAAACTAGACGATTATAGCGTTGAGATCACATTAAAAGGTCAATATTCTCAATTTTCGTTTTGGCTGGCCATGCCTTTTTTTGCACCGATACCTTGGGAGGCCGATTTATTTTATTCGCAAAGTGGAATGGATGATAAAAATTTAACTTTTGGTTGGTATCCCATTGGAACTGGACCCTTTATGCTAACGGAAAATAATCCTAATCGACGAATGGTCTTGCAAAAAAATCCTAATTATAGGGAGGTTTATTTCCCGAGCAATGCTTCTGAAGAAGATAAAAAAGAGGGATATTTAAATAAGGTTGGCAAGCGTTTGCCCATTATCGATAAAGCAATTTATACCTTAGAAAAAGAATCTATTCCTCGGTGGAATAAATTTTTGCAAGGATATTATGATGTTTCAGGAATCAGCGCAGACAGTTTTGATCAGGCCATTCGTATCAATCAGTTGGGTGAGCCTATACTCAGCAAAGAAATGACCGATAAAAAAATATATCTGACACAAACGTTGCAGCCTTATATTTATTATATGGGCTTTAATATGCTTGATGGAGTTGTCGGAGGAACTGATGAACGTGCGAGAAAGTTACGACAGGCTATTTCTATTGCAGTTAATTATGAAGAAAACATTGTCATTTTTTATAATGGCCGAGGACTTTCTGCACAAGGTCCGATCCCTCCGGGAATTTTTGGATATAAAGTGGGGGCGGAAGGAATAAATCCCTATGTTTATGAATGGAAAGATAATGCTATAAAAAGACGCTCATTAGAGGATGCTAAGAAATTAATGGTGGAGGCAGGGTATCCTGGTGGCATCGATCCTAAAACAGGTGACAGTTTGATTTTACACTATGACGTGACCACAACGGGTAGTCCTGAGGATAAGTCAATGCTGGATTGGATGCGTAAGCAATTTGCCAGTATTGGTATTGACCTTAATATCAGAGCAACCCTTTATAATCGTTTTCAGGAAAAGATGCGTACTGGCGATGTGCAAATTTTTAGCTGGGGCTGGACTGCCGATTATCCCGATCCTGAAAATTTCCTCTTTCAACTTTATGGTCGTAATGGCAAAGTAAAATTTGGCGGTGAGAATGCGGCCAACTATGACAATGCTGAGTTTGATCGCTTATTTAATTTGATGAAAAATCGTAGCAATGATGAGCAAAGACAAGCTCTTATAGATAAAATGTTAGAGATTGTACGTCGTGATGCTCCCTGGGTGTGGGGAATGCATCCAGAGGAGTTTACTCTGTCGCAGAGTTGGGTATCTAGGGTTAAATCGAATCCAATCTCCATGAATAGTTTAAAATATCTAGGAATCAATGTTCTTGAACGCAATAAATTACGTTTCGCTTGGAACCAACCCATTTTATGGCCTATTGGCCTTTTATTGTTAATTATTCTGGTATTAACTATTCCTTTGATTTTTGCTTACTTAAAGAAAGAAAAACAACCGGCAGAGAGGTTTAAAATAAAATGATTAGGTATATGATACGCCGAACCCTTTATGCCATTCCTATTCTTTTTGGCATTAATCTACTGACTTTTGCTTTATTTTTTATGGTGAATACGCTCGATGACATTGCTCGTATGCATTTAGGTAATAAACACGTAGAACAGCATGCGGTTGATGAATGGAAAGAAGTTCATGGGTATAATTTACCTTTGTTTTTTAATGAGAAGCAATCAGGTTTTAATCAAATTCGAGATACTTTATTTTTCCAAAAATCATTGAAGTTATTTACTTTTGAATTTGGTATTTCCGATGAAGGCAGGGATATAAGTCAGGATATTACTTACAGAATGTGGCCTAGCCTTGCTATTGCGATACCCATTTTATTTTTGGATATACTCACTAATATTGTTTTTGCTATGTCCATGGTTTTTTTCCGTACTACTTATCTTGATTTAAGTGGTGTAATTATTTGTATTATCTTAATGTCCATATCCAGTTTATTTTATATCATTGGTGGTCAATATTTGTTTGGTAAGCTGTTACGATTATTCCCCATCTCCGGTTACGATGGAGGACTTAATGCCCTGAAATTTATTACGCTTCCTGTGATTGTTGCTGTTCTCGGACAAATTGGCTCCGGATCCCGCTGGTATAGAACCTTATTTTTGGAAGAAATCCACAAAGACTATGTGAAAACAGCTAGGGCTAAAGGGTTATCAGAGCAACAAGTTCTTTTTAAACATGTGTTGAAAAATGCCATGTTACCCATCCTTACTGGCATAGTCGTTATTATTCCTTCTCTCTTTATGGGGAGTTTGATCTTGGAGTCCTTTTTTGGCGTACCTGGATTAGGTAGTTACATTATTGATGCCATTCAACAGCAAGATTTTGCTATAGTCCGAGCTATGGTTTTTTTAGGTTCTATACTGTACATCATAGGATTAGTGCTCACCGATTTTTCCTATATGATAGTTGATCCGCGGGTACGATTATCGTGAGTTAGGTGGCAACCTTTAAACAAGTTCTAAGTACAAAAGGATTTAAGAGAAAATAAATGACATTAGAATTGCTCTGGACAGATAAGTGTTTTTTAACGCTTTTAGTATTGGGACTTATTACTATCTTGGTGAGCCTGCGTAAACGACATATTAGAATGTCTTTTTCTATTATCTTACATAGACCTTTAGCGGTTAGCGCCGGAATTGTTTTATTAGCGTTTTTGGCTATAGGAGTATTAGATTCCATACATTTTAATTCAGTACAAGATAAAACAGAGAATGCGGAGTCTCTTCTGGATAAACTATTGTATCCTTTAG
Source organism: Legionella sp. (assembly GCA_027437055.1). Classification (GTDB taxonomy): domain Bacteria; phylum Pseudomonadota; class Gammaproteobacteria; order Legionellales; family Legionellaceae; genus Legionella. The sequence continues at coordinate 19,406 of DAIAOV010000024.1, forward strand.
GCAGCAGTTATGAAAAAACTTACTCCGAACCTTTAGCTCTAAACATGTTTGTAACTGAAACTGTATTAAGTGAGGGGATACCAAAGCAAATATATCCGCGTCTTACTTATATTCCTGAAACTATAATGACTGAAGCTGATAAAAATCAAGTGATACGAAATGTTGCTTTACGTTGCTTATTATTCAGTTTTTTGATCACTATAGGGTGTTTGATACTAGTCATTATTGGCAAATTCGTTTTTGGTTCAAAACGAATATTTAAAATAACTTCATCCGGAATTAGTGCATTAGCTACCTTAAGTATTCTTGTTTTTGCTGTTTTGTTTACTTACTGGCTGTCACGCTCATTTCATGTTCTAGGTACCGGGCAAATTGGACAAGACATTTTTTATTTTAGCGTGAAAAGCATACGTACGGGTCTGGTTATAGGACTGTTGACTACTTTATTTATGTTGCCCCTAGCTTTATTTTTGGGGATTGCTGCCGGATATTTTGGTGGAATAATCGATGATATTATTCAATATATTTATACTACCTTGAGTTCTATTCCAGGTGTTTTATTAATTACAGCCACAGTTTTGTCATTACAGGCCTATATAGCCAGTCATCCCGATCAATTCACTACCCTAGCTCAAAGTGCTGATGCGCGGTTATTAGCCTTGTGCTTTATTTTAGGTGTAACCAGCTGGACCAGCTTATGCCGTTTGTTACGCGCTGAAGCCTTGAAATTGCGCGAAGTCGATTATGTTATGGCAGCTCGAGCTCAGGGATCTAATTGGTTTACCATCATTCGTAAACATTTATTACCTAATGTAATGCATATAGTAGTGATTACTTTAGTTCTAGATTTTAGTTTTTTAGTATTAGCTGAAGCCATTTTATCGTACGTAGGGGTAGGGGTATCACCAATGACCATTAGCTGGGGTAATATGATTAATGGAGCCCGACTGGAATTAGCACGCGATCCTGTCGTGTGGTGGCCAATGTTCGCTGCTTTTTTATTAATGTTTCTGTTAGTTCTGGCGAGTAATTTATTTGCCGATGCCATCAGAGACGCTTTTGATCCCCATCAGTCTCATATGTAAGAACGCTTTACCTTAAACTTTTTCACAAAATCGAGTTATCGGTACGTGAGGAGCAAATTGAACCTGGAGTTCGGTATTTGTTTTGAGCCTAATTTAGGGTAAAGTTCACCAATTATGCTTTATGAGTTTAACCCCTATGCAACAGCGATTTGTTCATTTGCGCGTACACACTGAATTTTCTCTGGTTTATGGTTTGGTCCGTGTCAAACCATTGATGAAGGCTTTACCTGCCAGGGGAATGAGTGCTGTTGCAGTGACTGATTATTGTAATTTATTTGCTGCAGTAAAGGTGTTTAAAAATGCAGTGGATGCTGGGATCAAACCTATTATTGGCAGTGATTTACCATGCCATGATCCTGAAAACCCAGAGCTTGTGTCTTCTTTAGTACTTTTATGCCTAAATGCGGAAGGATACAAAAATTTAACCTGTTTGGTCTCTAAGGCGTATCAAGAGGGACAATATCAAGGAAAACCCCGCATACAGTATTCTTGGATAGAAGAGTTTTCACCTGGGTTAATCGCTTTATCTGGTGGGAGATTAGGGGATATTGGACAAGCATTATTAGCCAATGATCATTCATTAGCTAAGGCACGTGCTTTACATTGGAGCACTGTGTTTCCTGGCCGTTTTTATCTTGAGATCCAGAGAACAGGAAGAACCGATGAGGATGTTTATAACGAAAAATTAATCGCTTTGGCTGATGAATTAAGTTTACCTCTCGTCGCTACTAATGATGTTCATTTTCTTGATGAAGAAGATTTTGATGCCCATGAAGCGCGAGTCTGTATTCATGAGGGATATAGTTTAGCAGATCCTAGACGCGTCCCGCGTTATAGTTCACAGCAGTATTTGCGTTCTGCTGAAGAAATGGAGGCTTTATTCTCTGATTTGCCCAGCGCACTACAAAATACAGTAGAAATTAGTAAACGTTGTAGCTTAAAAATTAATTTGGGTAATAATTATCTTCCTAATTTCCCAATCCCTGAAGGTTCTACTGTCGAAGATTATTTGTCGTATCTATCTCAGGTAGGCTTGGAAGCGCGTTTGAAACAAATATTTCGAACAAAATCTGAAGAAGCACTAAACACTGCCCGAGGAGAGTACGATAAACGATTACAGATTGAATTAGACGTAATCAATAAAATGGGTTTTCCCGGCTACTTTTTGATCGTAGCAGATTTTATTCAGTGGGCAAAAAATAATGGGGTTCCGGTTGGCCCGGGAAGAGGTTCTGGGGCGGGCTCATTGGTTGCCTATGCGTTGGGGATTACCGACCTTGATCCTTTAGAATATGAATTACTTTTTGAGCGCTTTTTGAATCCTGAGCGTGTTTCAATGCCTGACTTTGATATCGACTTTTGTATGGAAGGTCGAGACAGGGTAATCGATTATGTAGCAGAAAAATACGGTAGGCAGAGTGTATCTCAAATCATCACCTTTGGTACCATGGCGGCTAAAGCGGTGGTACGCGACGTTGGTCGAGTTTTTGGTCATCCCTATGGCTTTGTTGATAAACTCGCTAAGTTAATTCCTTTTGAAATAGGAATGACTTTAAGTAAAGCCATGGAGCAAGAACCAGAACTTCGCAGACGCTATGACGAAGAAGATGAGGTTAAAGAATTAATTGATTTGGCGCTGAAACTTGAAGGCATAACTCGTAACGCAGGAAAGCATGCCGGAGGAGTGGTTATTGCGCCGTCAAAACTTACTGATTTTACTGCAATTTATTGTGAAGAAGGCTCTTCACAAATCGTAAGTCAGTTTGATAAAGACGATGTTGAAGCTGCGGGTCTAGTTAAATTTGACTTTTTGGGACTGAGAACACTTACTATTATTGATTGGGCGCTGGCTACAGTAAACAAACAACACGAGAAATCAGGACTACCTCTTGTAGATATTAGCCAAATACCTACAGATGATTCCGCAACTTTTGATTTATTAAAAGCATGTAAAACGACAGCGGTATTTCAGCTGGAATCACGGGGAATGAAAGAATTAATCAGCAGACTACAACCTGACTGCTTCGAGGATATTATTGCTCTTGTTGCCCTGTTTAGACCCGGGCCGTTACAGTCTGGAATGGTGGATGACTTTATCGATCGTAAACACGGTAGAGCTGCTGTTGATTACCCGCATCCTGATTTGGAACCCATATTGAAACCCACTTATGGGGTTATATTGTATCAAGAGCAGGTGATGCAAATCGCCCAGGTATTGGCGAATTATACCTTAGGTGCTGCAGACTTATTACGACGTGCTATGGGTAAGAAAAAGCCTGAGGAAATGGCAAAACAACGTGAGATTTTTACTACGGGTGCCACTGAAAGGGGAGTGGATGAACAGGTTGCAACGCATATTTTCGATTTGATGGAAAAATTTGCAGGATATGGCTTTAATAAGTCACACTCCGCTGCTTATGCTCTAGTTGCCTATCAAACTGCTTGGTTAAAAGCTCACTATCCAGCAGCATTTATGGCGGCTGTTATGTCTTCTGATATGGATAATACGGATAAAGTAGTCACTTTTATCGATGAATGTGCTCATATGAAGTTAGATATTCTTCCTCCATCCATTAATAAATCACTATATCCCTTCACGGTTAATGATGAAGGAACGATTATTTATGGACTTGGTGCCATTAAAGGAGTAGGAGAGTCAGCAATTGATTGTATTACCGAAGAGCGAATAAAAAATGGCTCCTACAGTGATTTATTCAGCTTCTGCCAACGGTTGGATTTGCGTAAGGTCAACCGACGAGTACTTGAAGCGCTTATTAAGAGTGGAGCTCTTGACGATTGGAAAGAGGAGCGGGCTGTATTAACTGTTTCTTTAGAAAAAGCATTGAAAGTGGCAGAAAAAGAGCATCAAAATCAATCCAGCGGACAATTTGATTTATTTTCCCTTTTAGAAGACAACGCTAGCGCGCAGAACTATGTCTCATGTAAACCTTGGTCTGAGGCTCAACGGTTAGAAGGGGAGCGTGAGGTATTAGGTTTTTACCTTACTGGACATCCCGCGGATCATTACCGCCGTGAATTTAGAGATTTTATTATTCCGTTAGGACAATTAAATCCTTCTGCCCATAAAAAAGCAAATATTTGTGCTCAAGTGACAGGTATTAGAAAGATTATTACCAAACGAGGTAAAAAATTAGTAATTATTAGCATGGATGATTCTACTTCACGATTAGATGTGGTTGTTTTTGGTGAGGTGTTTGAACAGTTTACAGATCCTTTGGCTACTGGTGACATGCTCGTTATTGAAGGAGAAGTGGCACATGATGATTACAGTGGTGGGGTGAAAATGACCGCCAGCCAGCTGTATTCAATTCCCAGTGCACGTATTAAATTCGCACGATGCTTAGAATTACGCTTAACGCAAAACAGTCAATCAGTATTAACTTCTATGCAAAACCTACTAAAAGCTCATTCAGGACGCTGTCTTGTTCAATTAGCGTACACTAACGAACATGCTAAAGTACATCTTAGTTTACCACAACAATGGCATGTGACACCCTCAGACGAATTACTTTCACTGTTGTCTAATCTTTTGGGGGATGAGCAGGTTGTTATGCGATATTAATGAAAACTCGCAAGCATTTAGAGAAAATTATAGATACTGCCTTTTAAGGAAGATTTATCTTGCATTTAAAGACAGTATCTACATCCTTAAGTTGACGTCCTTAACGAAACAATTACCATATACGCTGAGAGGGGTGACTCAAATGGTGCATGCACCTACAGTTTCTTCTTTTGGTGCATTATCATCAGCAGTTTGTTCCGACGACAATTCAAGAGTTCTGTCGGTTTGTATTGCTTCGGGTGTTTTAGATAACTCGACTGCATAGATTTTTAAATGCTCTTTTAATTGTTCTATTGCTTCAGGAGGAAGTTGAACCCCATTGTCTGGAGTAATAATGGGTTTACCGTCTATATACATGGAGCCGTCTTCTTTCAATTCTATAATCTGCTGTTTATCATGCTGTGCTATCTCTTCTTCAGAAGTAACGCTTATTGCCACACCGCATATTATGGTCGCACCATCAGAAAGACGCATACCGGTGAGTACAGGTTGCTTAGGCTCTTTATGATAATAATCACCAATCAAAGTACATACCTTCCAAAGTAAGTTACACGCTAAATCTAAAGGAAAACCGACAATAGTGCCTACTCCTTGGCCTATTATTCCCATGGTCACTCCAAGCACGTGAGCTAACGTGATGCTGCAAAATGCTGTAATTAATTTACTGGCTACAATTGGGGCAATTAAAGCAACTCCTGTTGGTCCTGCTGGACCAAAAAGTAATAAACTACCTCCTATAAATGCGGTCAGCTGATATTTTAGAGACATGGCTTTAGTCGATTTGCTAATCACATCGCCACTTAGCAATCCGACTGTTGCTCCTGTATAAGAGAAAGTTGCTTTAAATAATGGTTGGGTAATAGATGTAATAGGGTAATTAGTATATGTATTAGCTGACTCTTTTTTTACATTAAATTTAGCAATATATTCCGAAAACTCTCTCCATTCCTGTTCTGTGAAAGGTCTTTGTTTTGCTTGAAGTAACGCTTTGCTCGCTTCTTCCAATGCAGCTGGGGCATTAACGAAACGATCGGCTGTTGCGTAAAAATTGTCTTTATCCTCTTTATCAAGGAAGTTTTCTGCTGTTATTCCTAAATCGTGATCAATTAATGTATTTAGTTCACCACTGCTGTTTTGCGATTGGATGTACAAACAAGCGATAAGATAAACTCTCCAAGCCGTAATTGTAGCTGGCAATTGCTCAAGGGTAGTAATCTCATCTAGTCTTTTCAAATTAGGCTTGAGAATAAGGTATAGTTTTTCTAGAAATACAATTTGTTTTTTTCTTGTTTCGTAGTCGGTTCCCCCAAACATTGTAGGCAATCTTATCTTTGGTGGTTTGTCATCAATATTAATATTATTTTTTGATATCTGAAATTGCTGGCGTAATAAACAGATTTTGTCTAGAGCATCTATTGGAAGAATGTAGCGCATAGTCACCTCATATCCGTTGAGAATTGTCCACCTACACTTTTTGCAATAGACAAATGATTGTTCCTGGTTGAATCATTTGCTCTCCATTTCCTTTTTGATTAAATAAAAAATACCTTCTATTGCAAAATGTGAAATCCATGTGTCTATTTATCTTACTTCTAAATTGGTTAATTGCAATGTTATTTGGTTATTTTTTATTAAAATATTGTAATCTCTTTCCTCTTTATTTTTTATTTGGTGATTAAGCTCTTGAAATGATGATTTTTTTCAAGATTATGCTAATTTGTAATGATACACTTAATGGTGTTGACTTTAGGGGTTGGAGGTAACAGGTAGGTTAAGTAACGTTACATTGGACACCAACTTATAGGCGTTTTGGAATATTTCATATGTTTGAACTAGCAAATAACATCATAAAGGTAAGTTGCATGGAAAAACTGAGCCACTTTTTTTTATTATTGCGGATATCTCATTGGACTAAAGCTGCATTTGTAATGCTCGGTTTTTTTTATGCGCCCGCTTCAGGATATTTTGTTCCTGCTGTACTTGCTTCATTATCCTTTTGTCTGATTGCTAGTGCTGTGTATATATACAATGATATACAGGATCGTTCTGAAGATAGCTTGCATCCCCATAAATGTCGCCGGCCTCTAGCCAGTGACAGCATTACCGTTTCAGAAGCCATCTTTATGTTATTTTTGTTGTTGATCACTGGTCTCGTGCTGGGATGGTTAATCTCAAAGACATTGGCGATTATTCTCACGATTTATTTAGTCATTAATTTGGCTTACAACCACGTATTAAAGTTAATTCCTATTTTAGATGTCATCTGTATTGCTACCGGTTTTATGTTGCGAGTATTAGCTGGCACTATAGGTATCGGATTACCTATATCCATCTGGCTGACTGTCGCTGCTACTTTATTAAGTTTATTTATTGCATTGAATAAACGACGTTTGGAAATGCAATTGGGATTAAAGCACTCTACGCGGAAAGTATTAAAAAAATATAGTCCTATTCACTTGCAACAACTGATTAATGCTACTGGAGCTTCCTGTTTTATTACTTATTTATTGTATACCATCTACGCTCACGACGAGGGGTTTTATTTTATGTTAACTTTGCCTTTTGCTGCCTTTGCATTATGGCGTTTTTCTTGGCTCTCAACTCAAGAAGTAGATAATGATGATCCAGTTAATGTTTTTTTAAGCGATAGGTTATCAAGACTTAATCTGTGGTGCTTTATTATTTTAACCTGTATGGCTATAACTCAATGAAGGAAGAAGTACGTTGGTTTGACAGTCTATTTATTCTTATCTTCGTTTACTTATTCATTTTACAAGTACAGGCAATTTGGTCATTCACTATAGATGATATGTTCATCTCCTTGCGTTATGCCAAAAATTGGGCTGCAGGGGATGGATTATTATGGAACATTCATTCGCCTCCAGTAGAAGGTTATTCCAATTTTAGTTTTGTAGTACTGGGGACTATATCTCTTATTTTCCATATTGATCCAGTGATTACTTTGAAGATTGCGGGTTTGATAGGACTTTTTTTTACCTGCTTTTTTATTTATCTGATTAGTCGATTTTGGTTTGATTGGCGACAGTCTTTAATCCCCTCTATTGCTCTATTATTTTATAAAGGGCAAATCATATGGGCAGTGAGTGGTTTTGAAACTACGGTCTATCAGGCATTGCTTTGCGGAACAGTTTATTTTTCTTTTCGTGGCTTAGGCTATCATTTTTTCCCTAATACACGAGGTACACCCAAGACATTCTCATTTCTGGGAGCTGGATTATTGTTGTCATTAGCCGGTTTGACGCGTCCTGAAGCCCCTGCCTTTATGGTTGTTTTTCTTATTTTACTGTGTTGTGATAAACCAGAAACAGGCAGAGTTGCTTATTGGCGGGGGATTTTCCTTTTTGTGCTCATGCTGGCACTAATTTTCTTCCCTTATTTTTTGTGGCGTTGGCACTATTATGGCTTTTTATTTCCTAATTCAGTTTATTGTAAGGGCTTTGCTAATACGTCTACGACATTAGATGTTAATTATCTTAAATTAGTATGGCCTTTCGCTTTATTGGCTTTTTTTTCCTGCATCAGAAAAAAAGATATGCGCTATTATTTTTTAGGGCTACCCAGTGTGCTTTATTTAACAATGCTAATAGGGGCTGATCCTATAGTTGCCTTTGATAATCGTTTGTTCTTGCCCGCATTTGTTTTGTTACTACCTTTAGCTTGGCAAGGTATTAGTGAACTTATTTTATTGTATTCAAAACAAAGAAATCAGCTTTTTACTCAGACATTATTTATCGTTTCATTCTGCATGGTATTTTTCTTTATACCTACTATGACTCTTGCGGATTATCGTTATTTTAAGAACAATCCGTTAGAAGGGGAGAAATTAAGAAACAACGTGGTGCATTGGTTAGATACTTATGCCAAGCACGGCGACACTGTGGTTATCGCCGATGCAGGATATATTCCTTATAAAAGTAATTTAAATTTTATTGATTCTTATTGTTTGAATAATTTGGTTATGACGAAATATCCCAAAACTCATATGTATGAGCAATTTTGTCATGATATTTTAAAAGAACAGCCTGACGTTATTATTTTGACCTCATTGCTTAAACAAGGACAAGTTATTTATACGCCCAGCGATATGTGCCTAAAGGCACTTCTTCGGGATCAAAATAAATACAAACTGAGTCGTAAATTTTCTATAAATAGTCCAGATTCGTCTTATTGTTATGAATTGTTTACTCGTGAACGTTAATTTTTGATGCGATGCGGTTGAACATGGTGTACCATCCTTTTATTAAAAAGGATTAGGCCTTTATAGTTTTATGATGAAAAAAATAATTTTATTTTTAAGAAAACTTTACTGCATATTACCCGTTATTTTATATGATGTAGCAGCAATTCCTCTTTCTTGGTATGGGGCTTATTGGTTGCGTTATAATATGCATCCTTATCCTAATATTTTAAATTCAACCCACTCTCTCATTGCTCTGGTTTCACTAAGTATTGTGCAGATCAGTTGTTATTATTATTTTAAAACGTATAGAGGACTCTGGCGGTTTTTTTCACTAGATGATGTTCTGCGTATTTTAAAGGCCTCTATTGGTGCTGTGGTTTTGGTGATTCCTGTATTTTATTTAACTTCATTATTACACCATCTTCCCCGCTCAGTTTTTCCCTTATATTGCATGATCCTTGCTACACTACTTTGTGGAGGGCGTTTAGTATGTCGCTTACATTGGGATAAGCGTAGTAGAGATACCAAAGAAATTGATACGAAACGAGTTCTCATTGTTGGCGCAGGCCAGGCCGGAGAAGGGTTAGCTCGTGACTTGAAACGAGGCAGTCCTTATAAGTTGATAGGATTTGTCGATGATAGTATCAGTAAGACCGGTTTAGAGGTTCATGGGATTAGAGTATTAGGCAGTACACGTCAGATTGTTGAGTTTGTTAATCGTTATTCTGTTGATCTCATTTTTATTGCTATACCATCTGCCCGCTCTTCAACTATGCGACGAATTGTGACTCATTGTGAGGCCAGTAAAGTACCATTTAGAACCTTGCCTAGTATTTCAGCTTTAGCTGCCGGAAGGGTGGAGGTTAATGCGCTACGACCTGTAAACATAGAAGATTTGTTGGGTAGAGATCAGGTCAGTTTGCAATGGGATAAAATAGCAGCAAGTGTTTTTGGTAAAAGAATTCTTGTTACAGGAGGTGGCGGTTCTATAGGCTCCGAATTATGCAGACAGGTTTTAGCACTTAAGCCGGCTGCTTTAACTATAGTGGAAAACAGCGAATTTAATCTCTATAAAATAGAACAAGAACTTAAAGAGCATTTTCCAGGAATACCTATAACACCTGCACTAGTGAGTGTTACTGATGAAATAGCAATGAATCACGTTTTTGCTCATTTCCAACCAGAAATAGTATTCCATGCCGCGGCCTATAAACATGTACCCATGTTGCAAGATCAGATACGCGTTGCTGTATATAATAATGTATTGGGTACTCAGACAGTTGCTAAAGCGAGTGTGGGACACGGAGTGGAAAAATTTATTTTAATTTCCACTGATAAGGCCGTGAATCCAACCAATATTATGGGCACTACCAAACGAGTAGCGGAAATTTATTGTCAGAATTTAAATGGTAAAGTAGATACTCAGTTTATTACTGTTCGATTTGGTAATGTTCTTGGTTCAGCAGGCAGTGTTGTTCCTTTATTTCAAAAGCAATTACAGGCTGGCGGTCCTCTAACGGTAACGCATCCTGACATGCAACGCTATTTTATGACCATTCCTGAAGCCTGCCAATTAATATTACAAGCTATGATTAATGGTCGTGGCGGTGAAATTTTTGTATTGGATATGGGGGAACCCGTAAAAATAAGCTATTTAGCGGAACAAATGATACGCTTGGCAGGAAAAGAACCAGGAAAAGATATTCTTATAGAATATACAGGCCTACGCCCAGGTGAAAAATTGTATGAAGAATTGTTTCATGAATCAGAGCAATTAGCGCCTACAGAGCATGAAAAATTATTCAAAGCTAAAGTTCGTGAGTTAGAGTGGAATGAATTAACCCAAACTATGAGGTTGTTAAATAGAGCTTGCTCTGAGTATCAAGAAAATGAGTTGTTAGTTTTATTAAGAAGTCTGGTTCCTGAGTTTCAAGAGAATGAGTCTGTAACGGTTTGATAGAGTTTTTTTAGAAACTTGAGATTAAAAAGGCATAAATAATGACAATAACCTACGATGATTTTGCAAAAGTAGAACTCCGTTCTGGAACTGTAGTTAAAGTGGAGCCATTTGAGCGAGCTAAAAAACCTGCGTACAAGGTTTGGGTGGACTTTGGTAACGACATTGGTATATTGCAAACATCTGCTCAAGTGACTGTGCATTACACGCCTGAGTCTTTAATTGGGCGCTCTGTAGTGGGGTGTGTGAATTTAGGTGAGAAGAATATTGCCGGGTTTATCTCCCAATTCTTATTGGTAGGTTTTTCTGATGAAAATGGAGCGATTTGCTTAGTGACTACTGAGCTTAAAGTACCTAACGGACAAAAGCTTCATTGAGGCTATCGTTGATTTCTATAAGACAGTTATTTCCCAAAATATTTTGTATAAATCTGCATATAAACGCCGTTATTTTCCAATTTAAGCAAGGCATAATTGAGCCGTTCAATTAATGCTAGGTTTTCAGGGCGTGTTATAATGCCATAACAATTACCAAGAGAAATTTTATCACCAACCAGTTTAAAGTAATCAACAGAGCTCTCACTGGAAGCCCTGTACTTGGCAGCAGAGGCTCTAAGAAGAACAACATCTACTTTACCATTAACCAATGCATGAATAAGTTCAGAAAATTTAGTATATTGTTTGATTTCACCATGTTCACTGAATTTTTCTCTAATCATTCGTAGAAATAATTCATCTTTCCAGGTTCCAAAACGCTTCCCCTTTGTATCGGCAATAGAATGAATAGGGCTATTGATGAGAGTTATTAATTGACCATAGCTATTGAGATAAGGAAGACTGAAAAGATATTTTGTCTGATTCTCATTATTAATTGGAATTGTAGCCAAGGCTAAATCGAGTTTCCCTTCTCTGACTTTGGCTAATAATTGATCGTAAGAACCAGGACTATATTGGCATTGCGCGTTGATCTCTTTACAGATTGCATCCATCAATGCAACTTCAAAACCAAAGTAACGATTTTTACCAGCGAAAAGACTATAAGGTGGTGCATAAGCTTGTATACCAATCGTCAATGTTTCAGCATGAGAAATGGTGAGAAAAAATAATAGGGTTGAAATGGCTATTGATCGCATAGAGCTCATCCTTTAACTCTCTAATTCAACAATAGTTTAATTTGCTAACACTGTCAATTTGATGATTTATAGCTTAAATGTGCTTTTTTGGGGGAGCAACGCTCTGATTTTACTTATCACTGAGGCTGTGTTTCAACGCCAAATGTACCAAATATAGCCTTTTCCTGAGAGCGATTAAACTCTTACATTGTCTTTAGTTGGATTACGCCTTTTTATCACTAAGGCGCAATCCTAATCCTTGCTAATTTCAAAGAGGGGGAAATAAATCCTGGAACTTGACTCTACTTTTCACATGTAATGCTTTACGTCTTTTCTTGGACAAATCAAATAATTTGTAGATGCCAATAGGAACTATAAAACTTACCATACCGAAACCAAAAGCTAATTTATAGGTTGGATCCTTATTTAGCACAAGGAATAGTAAAGCCACAAGCATTAGAAAAATGGCGATAATCCCGGTATAAGGGGAGTAGGGGGTGACATAGCGTAAATCTTTGGTCGTATAGCCGGCTTGATATAATCTGTTTCTAAAACTAATTTGTGATGCACACAAAGAAATCCATGCTAAAGCGCCAGTAAACCCAGAGACTAAAAGTAAGGCTATATAGAGTTTGGTCTGGCCAAAAAAATACCCTACACCCAACAAAATCCAAACACCAATTAAAGTGGCAATTACTGCATTTTGCGGAATGGCGTTTTGGTTAAACTTAGCAAATATATGAGGTGCCATACCATCGCGAGCTAAAGCATTAAGCGAGCGCACTGTGCCATAAAATCCTGAGTTTGCGCAAGATAAAGTAGCCGTTAGAGTAACAAAGCTGGTTACGGCACCTGCCCATTTTAAACCATAGAAATTAAGCGCATCAGCAAACACTGAATTAGATAAACCTGCTTTTTGCCAAGGGAATATTAAAACCAAGCAAAATACTGGAATAATGTAGATAAACAGAATTCTAAGAGTCACATTACGAATGGCATGAGGGATCATACGGGCTGGGTTTTCTGATTCTCCTGCAGCAAGTCCAATGATTTCAGAACCCTGATAATTAACCAGTAATAACACCATAGCTGTTAGCAGGGACATGGTGCCATTAGGAAGCAATCCTCCATCACCCAGAATATATTTGGTACCAATAAAGCCAGGAGGTTCACTACCGTTAAATAGGCCTAGGAAAATTAAAATAGCTAATACAACAAATACCATTAAAGCCACAATTTTAATCAAGGCCAACCAAAACTCTATTTCTCCAAAGGTATCAACTTTAGCCAGATTAATATAGGTAATTAAAAAACCGAAACAAACAGCCCATAAATAGCCATTAATTCCAGTGAACATCTCCATAATAATGCCACCCGCAACACATTCCGCGGGAATATAAGCGACCCAACTAATCCAATAGGACCACCCAACACCGCAAGCAACGGCCGGAGAAATAAAATCGGATGTATAGGTAACAAAAGAACCAGAAATGGGGATAGCAACTGCTAATTCTCCCATACACAGCATGGTTAAATAAATAATTAATCCACCTAAAATATAAGCAATAAATACAGCAGGACCTACGAGATTGATTACCTCACCAGTCCCTAGAAAATAACCTGATCCAATAATGCCGCCTAAAGCAATTAGCTGAACATGTCGATCTTTTAAACCTCGGCGGTAACCGCTATCCTTAATTGGTTTGGATATAGTTGGAATATTCTTTTTCACAGGCTGTTTAGTTCTCTCAAAAAAATTAAAGTAGGTAATGTTATATTTATCTTAAAAAGATTAAAACCATTACACCCTAAAAAAAATCAGAAAATGACTTATCTATATGATTTATAGGAAGAATTATTTTATTTTGTTATTAAGATAGATAACCAAAGTGTCCATTTTCGGTGTTTATAGCATAAAAATTATACTTTTAAAAGAAATAATTTAAATGCCTATTTTATCAACAGCATAGAAATGACTTGATTAACTATTTTATTTAGACTTATTTCAACAAATTTTTTCTGTAGTAATAGATAGTTACTGACTTGTTTTAACCCACTAATTATTGCGAAATCTTATTTTGCAACTCCAAAAAACTACAGTATACTTTTTCTCAAGCCGCTGTAGCTCAGTTGGTAGAGCAGTTGATTCGTAATCAAAAGGTCCGCAGTTCGATTCTGCGCAGCGGCATAGTAAAATCAATGAGTTACGTAATTTATAAATTTGATTTTGTTTGCGTGTCGAATATGTGTCGAAATATCAGAGACTTCTTAAAAATAAATTATGGTCTGGAATAAATTACAGGTATAACATTCATTTCTTTTGTAGCATGAATAAAGGAAGAAACAATCCATAATAACTGAATGATATTTCCTTGTACTTTTTCTCTTTTTTTAATCTTTTGGAATTGACTTGTTATTTCAAATTTAGAAAGGAAAGAACAAACTAATATGCACTTTCTATAGAGGTGTGGATTTTTTTGGATATTGCTTAAATCATATTTAAGTGTTCCTCTATCACCTGACCTATCCCCCAAAAATAATGCCATGACATAGATGAGATTTCCGATAAACTAAACCAAAAGGAGATCTCA
>DAIAOV010000250.1 GCA_027437055.1 Legionella sp.
CATACTGATTAAATCTAATTCTAAATATGGAACCACTTCATTTCTATAAAATTCTACATCATCCCAAGATTTTATTTTTTCATATGTAAATTTAGATTTAGATTTTTTCCCTGAAATTTTATAATCTTTACATGCTTCTTCTAATTCTGATAATGTGAAATTACATAAATCAAACATTCTACACTCATTAAATAAATATTGCATTATTCTTCCATTATTTTCTATCAATCCATTAATTTGCAAATTTTCATTTTGTATCAATAATTGTTTTAATAACAAAATAAAATAAAATCTACATCCATTATAAGCACATAATATTTTTCCTGGATTTCTCATTATAACCTCTACAAATTTTTTCAATGAATCTTTTCCATAGAAATAATTATATTTTCCATTTAAAATATATCCAGCGGCATAGACATGAAAATTTAATTTTCCTTGAAAAGTCTCAAAATCAAAATATAGTATATCATTAATATGATCAATTTCTTCAGGTTCAGCATTACTTTCAATTTTTAAATATTTTACATCTTTTTTTATTTGTGAGTGATAATATTCAATTCTATCATTATTACAATTATGATCATTTAAAAAATAATTTATTACATTTTTTATATTTTTTAATATTTTTTATATCTATATGGCAATAATGTTTATCTGATAATAATAGAAATATTGTATTTTCAAATCCAGAATTAGAATTATATAACTCATCTCC
>DAIAOV010000251.1 GCA_027437055.1 Legionella sp.
TCAATTCGTGCTTGTGCCATGATATATAAATACTGTTTTTTATTTATAAATTAATTATATCATTATGTATTATTTTCATAATTTTTTTTATTTCTTGATATTCTATATATCTGTCTTCTGGTTTCATTTCTTGTCTTAATAATAATCTTTCTAATATTGTCATTATTTCCAATTTTTCCAGTGTAGTATCATCATAATTATGATATTTCCTTAATTTATTTATCACTATAATTATTTTGTCATAGTCTACTGCCTTACATTTTTTATTTTCGTCAAATGATTCATTTACTACTATATCATGCAAATATTTACTACTTTCGAATATTTCAACTATTTCATGTATTTTATTCAGATCATAAATTTTCTCTTTCATTCTATAAATTTTTTTATACTTCTTATTCTTTTTTATTTTATCAATTATCCTCTTTGCATCATAATAATAATTTTCTACTAAATTACACGTACCTTCACAATCATAATGGTCTTTTGTTTTAATTATCATATATATAAATATCAATAAAAATAATTGTGTCGAAAATTTAAAAAAATAATAGAGAAAAATAATGGGTATTGTCCATAAATATATTAAAATAAAAAAAGGAAAAACAACCTTACACCGACTTATAGAGCAGTGTGGCTAGGCCCACCGAGGCTGTTCGCCAGGGTGAAGCTTTCCACCACCTACTTTAATGGCTAGG
>DAIAOV010000252.1:0-281 GCA_027437055.1 Legionella sp.
GTATTACTCTTTAATCCTAGGAAAGTACCAGTTCTCCTAATTGTCCCTATGGAGAAGATAAGTCGCAATTTATGACTAATTGGAAGTATAGCAGATGAACATTAAGGAGAGATTAAGTGCGAATTGCCTCAAATTACCTGTTGCCGAAGCTAGAGCTAACTAAGTATATCGTATCTCATTTCAAGGCAAGATCACCAATCGCCATAACTGTGGTGTAAGATTCATAGACAAGGGATACAGGCCCTACTTTTTTACTAGATCAGAATCAAAAATTAGCTGGC
>DAIAOV010000252.1:291-651 GCA_027437055.1 Legionella sp.
TCTTTGATTATTTAGGCTGCAAACAAATTATTTGGTTAAATCAAGGATTATTAGGTGATGAATAAGTAAATAAATTACACATCCATTGCTTTTTTATACCAAAGTAGATCGGGCAAGGCATTACCAGGACTAAAATTTGCAAACGCGCATACCCCCTCCATGTCTTAAATACCAATAAAAAATCCCTTATGTTCAATTTGATTGTACATTACATTTTACGATCTCTCGAACTTGGGATTACTGATTTAGAGCCAATATCTGTTCAAAATAAAATCATTATGCTAATATATTATCAAAGCGATTATCTTCTCCTAAGGGAATACAGGAGAACTGGTTACCCTAGTATTAAAGATTAAACGG
>DAIAOV010000253.1:0-372 GCA_027437055.1 Legionella sp.
TCATCATTTTTAAAACAATTACTGCACCAGGTATTACAGGAAAACCAAATTTTATCATTTCTCAAAGTATTATGTTATTGATATATAATCCTTTAAATCTGGCTCCACGGATCACTCAGCAGCTACCTGTTGCATAACAGACACTTTTTATGCTTTGCTTTATGAGAAATGACTGTCTCGAAAAAATCCTTTCAAGACAGCAGCTCTTATATTATTTTTGAATTGTGGTTTTTACCATGGTTTCATATTGAAAGGAGAGGGGTTAAAGAGTTCTTGCTCATCCTCCTTTTCATTTATCTAATTACGTTCTCTTTTGTATTAGAAGGTGATGGTTTGGGTTCCATTGAAAGTGGATTTGGAGCAAAATTTTGC
>DAIAOV010000253.1:382-642 GCA_027437055.1 Legionella sp.
ACCAGCCACTGGATAAATGCATCGTATGAGGTGGGGCTAGCCCCAAAAATTCCTGTTTCGCGCGTCAATTATTTCGAACGTATCACGTCATACTCTTCCTTCAAGTCAGAATTACGTTTTGGCGATAATTCATTTTTTGTTGCATATTTTCTCAAAAGATATAATACGACTCCCTCGATTTGGTCTTCTATTTTTTCAAACGATTTTTCTGTGTTTTTATTATCCACGATTCCTCCGAAGTATAGTCAAGATGCATTACA
>DAIAOV010000254.1:0-231 GCA_027437055.1 Legionella sp.
GATGTGCACACCGTCGGCCAGCTTGCGCAGCGGCGTGATCTGTTTGGCATCGCTGTCGGCGCGGCCGTTGCAGTACACCTGGGCGGTATAGGTCTTGTTGACGATGGCCTTGAGGTCTGCCGCCGGGATGTCGGTGGCGAACCTGGACAGCACCGCATAGGCGAGATCGGCGTATGACAGCGCGCGCCAGGCATCCAGTTCGGCGCGCGTCACTTGCGGATACTGCTCCGG
>DAIAOV010000254.1:241-603 GCA_027437055.1 Legionella sp.
GCAGATACAGCCCGCCGTCCGGCGCGAGGCCGCCCAGCAGGATCTCGGTGAAGGTCTTGGCGGGCGCGTTGCCGCGGGTGGAGATGTATTTCATCGCATTGCTCGCTTGATGTAGGTTGGGTTAGCGCAGCGTAACCCAATATGATTGTAGTCGCCAGACAGCTTGTTGGGTTACGCCGCCTGCGGCTAACCCAACCTACATGATTTGATTTACTTTCCCAGTTCTTCCAGTCGCAACTTCGTCACCTTCCCCGCCACCACACCCAGTGCCTCGATCTTCGCGATGGCCGCCTTGATGCGCTTCTCGCGTGTCTGGTGAGTCAGCATGATCAGGTCTGTCTGGTCTTCGCCTTCGCCCGGTT
>DAIAOV010000255.1:0-359 GCA_027437055.1 Legionella sp.
AGGGCCAGCGCGATTCCGCTTGCAACGAGGGTCAGCTCCAGTCCCGTCACGATGGTCTGCGCACGGAGGAGCGATTCCTCGAACGCGAGAAATGCGGCGGGCACCAGCACTACGGGGGCGGCCATCACGATGAGCGAGAGGGTTCCCAGGAAGGTCGGTTTTTGGGTCGTCATGATTGTCTCCATCAGGTCGGTTTCAGGACTTCGGTTCGCGGCGCGAACTCAACATGGCGACATGGTGCGCCCGAGCCGTGAACGGCCTCTGAACGTCCGATTCAGAACGCGTTCAGCGATGGCAACAGGATGTAACGACCGACCGCGGATCGAGGCGATCGGAAGGGATTTAGGATGACAACGACA
>DAIAOV010000255.1:369-602 GCA_027437055.1 Legionella sp.
GTGGGATTCGAACCCACGATAGGCTTTTGACCTATACACACTTTCCAGGCGTGCGCCTTCGACCGCTCGGCCATCTCTCCGGAGTTCCCGCGGGCGCGGGAAACACAGCGGACGGTATTCTACCCGACCCGCCCCGGCAATCCCCGAGGTGCCGGCACCCCGGTGTTCACTGTGCCACCCGGAGTTGATCCAGGATCGCCGGATTCTCGAGGGTGGAAACGTCCTGCTGGATA
>DAIAOV010000256.1 GCA_027437055.1 Legionella sp.
ATAAATAAATATCTGAAATTTACATTATCAAAAGTAACATATGAAAAATATTTAATACAATGGAAAATTATCACTAATATATTGAAAATAAAATTTATACCCCCAACAGATATAAAAATAAATAAATATTACTCAAAAAAATCAACATTAAAATAATATAAAATTATAAGATGTTTAATGATTACAATAGAAAGGGCAATAAAATAATTTGTGATGGGTAATATTCTAAGTGTAATTGTGATTAACATTATTCAAAATATCAATTATCAATATCAAGAATATTATTATATGGATGCTGGAATTTATGGAATAAAAAATAAAAATAATGGAGAATTGATATATGTAGGTTCTGCAGTAAATATTGATAGAAGAATTAAAGAACATTTAAATTGTGTAAAAAATGAAGTAAATCAAGAAATATATAATAAAATAATTGATATTGGTACTGATAATATTGAATTTATTGTTTTACAGGATAATATAAAATGTAATTCTACAAGTGAATAAAAAAAATAGAACAAAAATATATTAATGAAAATAAAATTGATTCTTTATATAATTCTATAAATTCTTTGTGTGATATTAGTGATTATAATTATTA
>DAIAOV010000257.1 GCA_027437055.1 Legionella sp.
CTTTATTGTGTTCTTATTCGATATAACCGTGTTATCATTTGAACCTGATAATAAGGACTAAATTCATATATATCAAGGCCTGAAAGGATTATTTGAAATTGTTTGATATTTTCTGATAACATTAAAAAAATGACTGTTAATCATTAGGTCGGCGGTTCGAGCCCGTCCCGGGGAGCCACTTAGGTCGATGTGGCATATTCAAGAAGACATCAAACGGTTTCCTCGTTGTAAACATTAGCTTTCCTGCGTTCATTTCCAAGTTCGAGAATAAAATTGTAATAATTCGACGTTTTTCCTCTAGTTTCGAACTTTTGAATAAATCATGAGCTTTAGATGCCAATGTAAATATTGTTGCAAGCGTTTTATTAAAACTAATCATCAGCCTCGGATAGTCGCTGTACTCTCATATCAAGATTGTGCCTTTCTGCTTGTAGATCAATAATCATATCGTCATAGTCTTCTCTGGAGATGGCTGTGTCTAAAAAGAGCTCTCTTGCTCGTTTAATACGGTTTTGAATTGCTTCGGTTTGTTTTAGCAGCTTGGTACGCTCTTGGATTTGATCCTCATGTTCTTCAGTGGAACTT
>DAIAOV010000258.1 GCA_027437055.1 Legionella sp.
CTTTTGCTTTGTCTTTATTAAATAATTTAAAAGTTTCTTTTTTTGCAATTCAAGCATTAGTTCTTTGTCCCACTCGTGAACTAGCTGAGCAAGTAAGTCAGGTTATCCGTCGATTAGCCTGTTTGATGCCTAATGTTAAAATTATTAATTTGTCCGGTGGCATGCCGATGAAACCTCAGCTGGATTCATTGAGACATGGAGCTCATATCATTGTAGGAACACCGGGGAGAGTGCTTAAGCATTTAAAAAACACCTCTTTAGACTTAACCCAAGTAAAAGCTTTTGTTCTAGATGAAGCAGACAGAATGTTGGATATGGGATTTTTGGATGACATCACAAGCATTATTTCGGCTTGCCCAAAACAACTTCAAACTTTATTTTTTTCTGCCACATATCCTGAGGAAATCAAACAACTGTCAAAGCAGTTTATGATTACCCCAAAAGAAGTCATTGTTGAAACACCTCATAGTGAGGTGGATATCGAACAACGGTTTTATGAGGTCACAAAAAAAGCTCAGAAATTTTCCTTATTAAAATCATTACTGCTGCACTTTCAACCTATTTCGACTTTAATCTTCTG
>DAIAOV010000259.1 GCA_027437055.1 Legionella sp.
ATACCGGAAGCGCCACCACTTGGACCCCTCCGGCGTCAGGAACAGGAACAGCCCGCGCTCGTCATAGAGCTTGGTCGGCTTTGCGCCGGGTCTGGCCTTGCGGATTGCAGTATCGGTGAGCGGCATGGGGTAACACTCCCGGCTGTTGCGGGGTAACCGCATTCGGGGTAAGTCAGTTACCCCGGGAAGTTACCCCGCCAAGGTTCTGGATTGTTTTGGACGATGTTACCCTTGATTGGAAGAAAAGACAAGCAAAAACGGGGGATTGGGAGATCCCCCTGGTCGGTATTGGACGGCTTTGGAAGGGTGGTTGGTGGAGGCGGCGGGAATCGAACCCGCGTCCGCGAATGATCCGCAGACGGTTCTACGTGCGTAGCCGGACTATTTTGATCTCATCGCGCGCTTAGCCGTCCGACGGGCCGACGCGTGACCAGTCACTGGGTTCTCGATGCGTGCGCCGTGACTTCACGCGCATCCAGCCATTGAATCTGGCGCTGCTGCCGGTTGCCCGGCCTAGCCCAATGGCAGGCTAGTGCAGCGTCTCACCGGGGTTAGGCGGCGAGAGCGAAACGCT
>DAIAOV010000025.1 GCA_027437055.1 Legionella sp.
AAACAAGTTAATTCAAATTTTTAAAACGCTTGTGCAAGAGCCCGATTTAGAATGGGAGTTTATTGATGGCAGTATTGTCAAAGCTCATCAACACAGTGCCGGCGCACCTAATAAGGAAGAACAAGGCATTGGTAAGTCGATCGCTGGAAATACAACTAAGATTCATATGGCCGTTGATGCTCACGGATTACCTATTGATTTTGAAATAACAGGTGGCGAAGTGCATGATTGCAAAGTTGCACCAGAATTTATCGAAAAGTTACCTGCTGCAAAGCATACTATTGCAGATAAGGGTTAGCATAGCGAAGAGGTTCGAGATACCATTCGAAAAAAATCATCCATTCCCGTGATTCCAAGAAAGAGCAATTCTAAAACTGGCAATGGAAAATAAATTTAATAGAGAAACTAAACCCCGAATGGCGTGACCTGTATGAAGAAATTTGCCATTGATTTTCACTTTCCTTGATAATCACAAAGATATTCCCGATGTCATTCGCTTTTAGCTGCTCTAGGGAATCAGGATGAGGCTGTGGGAAGTGCGCAAAATAAATAATACCATACGATCGCAAGCTCTTTGATATCTCATTTATTTAGCAAAAAACAACAGAACAAAAAGATTAAAATAAAGTCATATAGTAAATTGTATGTTATATAACAAATAGTTATGCCCGTTTAGATGTTAACTGAAGAGGTAGGTCGGGCAACTTATTGCCCAACATGAAGATTTTGCGATCTTTGTTTGGTGAAAAGCTTCTCGCCCTACTCCCCCTCCTCCTCAAGGACACTGCCATCAAAGGAAGGAGATACGTTACGCTGAAGCAAAATTGAGCTGAGAACTGAAATTATCTAATCGTTCTACTCGTTCTTTCACTTGTAGCGATTTTGGCGGCGTGAATAAACCGTAACGATAACTACTTTTAATTGTCAGAGTATCTCCTTTTTCCTCAGCCGACGGGGTAGAGTTCTGGGTAGGAGGCTGGGTATGCTCCTCAATAGTCTTTTTAAGGTCATGAGTTACTTCAGCAACAGAGTGACGTATTGACTCACTCTCTCCTTGTATTAATTTTTGTAATTCTTTGTATTCCTCATCACCACAATCTTGCAACCGCTCAGCAACAATTACAACTGCATGCTGATAATCCAGTTCATTATTGCTATGAATATCATACCACTCTAAACTCAATTGATATCTTTTTTGAGTATTTGCTTTTCTAAGCTCTATATCTTCCTGGGATAAAACCCCTTGCGTATGTTTTTCACTCAAAATAATTTCAAGAGCATCGCATTTTTTTAATTCCTCAATATAAAATTCTCTTACCTGATGCGCTTTATCTTCTCCAAAAGCCTTGGACATCCTTTGATTCACCTGGAATTCAGGAATTTCAAAAGAACCACCGTAATACCACTCCCTCAAGCTTTTATATATGCCATTTTTGATGCTGGCATATTGGGTAGTAACAGCTAAACCGATCAACAAGGCCGGTATAAAAACAGCAGTGAATGCCAATTCGGGAAGAACTAGTGGTGTTAAAAGCAGCGTCGTTAAGGCAAAAATAGCGATGATAATGCCAACCACAATAATTATCGGCATAATCGTTCTAAATGTTTTCATATAAATATTTTTTTCATATAACGCGATGTCTTTATATTCATCATATAAAGGTTGTAATGGGGATAATAGACTCGACAAAATAGCTCGTACTTCAGAAATTTGCTCATGATGACGCGCGTAATTATACAAGTCGAGAATGGCTAGAAAAGAGCTTTCATTTTGTGTAGAAAAGCTGGTAGCTTGGATAAAACCATGGGCATCAGCCATCTTACTAAGGAATTGATTTGCTCTCTCAGCAAGTGGATTTCTCCATAAGAAAGACAGCGATTGAACCAGATCATGCGTCGTATGAGGTTTCATTTCCCACTGTTTGCCGTTAATTAATTGCAATTGTTTGATAATGTACTCATGTAATTCATTTTCGTACCCTGAAAACCATTTTTCCCAATCCAAATTATACTTATCATTAAAAGCATTAAGAATTTCTACGGCCATTTCCTGAGCATGCTTTTTATTGAATCCTTCAAGATTCATAAAATTAATTTCGGCTTGACTCATTTGCTGCATGCAGTAATACAGCAGATCAGTGAGTCGTTCCTCATCTACTTTTCCTGGATTAGTTACTAAATCTCCATCAGCAGTAAAGTAGCTACTCAATATCTGAGTAATGATAGGCTCTTCAGAATCCGATTTTCTATAATTTAACAAGGGGAAAAAGGCACTTAATTGTTTCGCATGAACACGTAAATCTGCACGTTGGTGTTCTAACTGCTGTTGACGGATCAACTCTTTCTGTTCTTCAATCGTCCTTCTAAGCGCAGCCATGCTGGGATTATTTAAAAGCTCTGTTCTCCAAAGACTAATTGCTTCCGCTCTTTCTGTTTCTAACACAATAATCAGAAACTCTATTTGGGTGGACTTACCCCATAGTCTGGAGACAATACCAATTTGGTTCTTTTCATTTATGGCTTGTTCTATCTGCGAATCTATTGTGGCTAGAGTATTAAGCAACTTTTTTGAAAATTCAGCCTCACACAATAACTGTTGCTGTATCGGAGTCAATAATCGAAATTCTTCTATCTCCTTTTCAAGCAAACATCTCATAATACGTAACGTAAGTTTTTGATATTCCTCTGTCTCACCAATAGATGAGAGCAACTCCTCTTGTTGCTTTTTCAATTCATCTTGAATCAAAGATTCTTTATCTTTGGGATCTGAGCTAAAAAATTTAGAAAACCAAGAAGTAGAATTTAATTGTGCCAAAAATAATGAATAATTATCAGTAACTTGACTAAATTTACGCCCGGATTCAGAGCACAAAAATTCGGTTTGCTCCTCTTCGGATACCAAGTCATAGCCAATGATGATCTGGTTAGCAATAGACGTCGTATTAGGCATAAACTCATCCCACTTAAATTAATATGCGCTATGTTTTACCACAAAAAGATTAATGTTTTATTAACACACTGAATAAAAACAATGCAAAGAGAAGGTAATTATTTCTTTTCACTAGTTATTTATCTCTTGCGTAATTTATCAACATAAAGTGCTGTATGTATTCTGTCTTTCCTAATACAATGCGACCTACTTTTTAAGATGAATTAGAAGCCTTTACGGAATGGAGCTTACAATAAGAAAAAGCCAATTTTATTCTTTTCATGGCTATTCATGTTAATAAAACATTAATCTTTTTGTGGTAAAACGTGCAAATGCTGTAATTTGTGGAACAAGTTAGTTCTTATTTTTTATATTTCGGAGTTATCATATGCCTCAATTATCAGAAAACAAATATCTACAATCCTTACTAGAAAACCTGATTGCTTCATATGAAACAGAAATAAACTATACTCCCATAGAAATCGAATTAGACCCCCAGCAAATTTCTCCCAAAGGTATTGAGACTTTAACCAACTTTATTACTGATACACGCAAACGTCTCTTTATTTTTAAAATACCTGGCAATGAATCCAGCTCAACGCAACTTGCTCTACTCGCTCGTAAAACAGTACTGAATAAAACAGCAGAAACAACGCTGAAAAACACCTCTAGAGAACCCAAAATCAACCCATTAAAAAAGGCTCTAGACTCGAATCCATCCTCTGTCCGCGCCGGAATTCAAATTCAAAAAAGTTTTGTAATACGAAAACCACCTGCAGAGAAAAAAAACACACAGAACGAACATATAGAACATGTGACAGCGCCAAATCTTAATTTAATTGCCATTGATTTACCTGAGTTTGCAGAGCTAAGTAAACAACTCAAAGTATTAGGTATTGAACAGCTGCATGATGTCGCGGCACAAAAAATTAAAGAACATGCTCATGCCTTTAAAGACGGTATTATTCCTAAAAATCTCCCTAAGGGATTTTATATTAATCAGGAAAAACACGCTCTTTGCTATACGGATACGCCAAGCAGACTTCCTTCTGCTCTAGCTCCTACGCTCAATACTCCAGAACCGCTAACTTTGCCATCAGCAGAACAAATACAGAACTTGTTACCAACTCTGTCTCAAGAAGTTATTACTCTGCTTATGGATACAAACTATTCAACAGAGCAGAAAAAAGCTCTAAACAGTGTATTCTCAACGCATGCCGAAGAAATTAAAGCGTTTCTGAATGTATTTAAAACGTCGGATAACACGCAAGCGCCTTCTACAATAAGGCAAACAGATATTGAATTTATCGTTCCGTTTCTATGCAAACAATATCTTCTTGGAGGCGAAGCTCATATAACCTTGCTTACCAGGCTGCTAAATACTTGTGTGAATAAAAAAATAAGTCTTGAGTTTCTTCAAAACCCTGCAGTCCAAAACACATTTTTGAGTACTCGCGGAATTAAAAACCTACAAAAATTGGTTCAACTTCCTGCAGAACAGAAAGAATGGTGGAATACCTTAGTCACTGCACATTTGAACTATGACAAAGAGCATTTTGATTTCAATGCTTTTTTTGAGGCCTATACGCAAATCTTTCTTCCAACAATTGCTGAGAAAAATATTACTCTGCCTAATCCATGTCCTATTGAACATAATGGACATTTACTCATCACCTTGAATCGAGTACTGGACGTTATAGAACAGGCTAAAAACCCTCAAGAGCAATGTTTGTCTTTATCTCATCTCAATTGGGGACCAACAGGTGTTCACTATGCGATGACGCAAAAACCAGGCTTTCAGCAAGTCGCGTCCTGCATGAAAATTGAAAGTCCAGAAGATACGATTACAGATCCAGAACCTATTTATCAACAACTCGAACAAGAACAATTCCAATTAAAACCTTGGCTATTTCGCTATATGGGGCAACATTGGAAAGCAGAAATACGCTTATCTGATATTCAAGCACAGCTTTATGAAATAGAACAACTGTCTACTTGGACTCAGGTACAAAAAAATCAATTAACTTTTATTTTAACCTGTACTTTTTCAGACACGACTCCATTAACCCCAGAACAATGGAAAAACACGCTAAGTCATTGCATCAGCTTACTGGAATCTCTTAATAGAGAAGAGCGTAGTGATTTATTACAAGCACTTTCTCATTGTTTCAAATTCAATCCACCGCCATCGCTTGCACAAATAAGTACGCTAATTAAGCTATGCACCGAGCTCAAAACAACTTTTCCTGCGAAACATTTTAAAGACGAACTGATTACCCCTTTATTTTCATGTATAGAGAACGAAGGTTTTGAACTACTGAATACTTTGCAAGAACGCGTTCAAAAAGTAGACGCAGCCGCAGAAGAAAACCGCTCGGTTCTTCCCATAATAGCTTCTTTTACTGCTTTATTACAAAACAATCGCCGTACCTTGCCTGCTCATTTGATTCAACTATTAGTAAAATTAAATGAGTCTGATATGACCCAAACAAAAATTGATAGTTTAATCCAAGCTTTCAAAAACTTAGAAGATAAAAAAGGTAATGTTTTCTATAACATTGCATTAAGTACATTGAGTCAACTTAATATTGCTAAGTCCCAACCTCTACCTACTGCAGTACATATTCAAGGTCTACTCGAAGCATTATCTAACTTACCGGATACCCTACCGGAAGAACATAAAACTGTTGAAAAACAAGAAAATTGGTTAAAAGAACTCATTATTGATAAAAATCTCTTTCCTGGTTGTGTATTAGGCAACGGAGATATTTCTAAATTAGATGACCTCATTGTTGATGCCTTAGTTGATGCGATCAAAAAAAGAAGTTCCGCATTTAGAATAGATAAGCTCAAAAAGTCACTATTAGAAAACCTACAAAACCCTCTTGTACCTCAGTCCTTGAAAGATCAACTCAATGAAGGGCTCATCCCTCTTTTTGACGCAGTGCATAATCTCGTTCAACTATTACAGAGCCCTAATCCTAAATTCCCTGAGGTCATTAAAGCACTAAGCTATTTTGAAGAACTAAAACCTGTTTTATTGAATAGCTCTTATGGTGTGGGAGTTCTTGGTAAAACGAAAGGAGAGTACATCTTAAACTTTTTGCTTACTGGGGAAAAATCAGAGAAAGATAATACTACTGGTACCGTATTCGCTGCTGTATTAAAACCACTGCATGGCCTATTTAGATCAGAAATGCAGGCTTTCTTTGATGATCCACAAAATAAAAAGATTGTGAAAGATCTGGATCTAAAAACCAGTCTCAGCTGGATGAAGTCGTTTAATGACACTCATTCATTGATCTTTTTCTTCAAAGAGGAATTGGTTCAGAAAAAGGTAGTTCCCGCACTGAGAAAAACATTACAACAGCTCAATACTCAAGATCATGAATTTGAAAAAAGCATCTTAGACGAAGCAGCAATAGTGGCTGAAAACACTCCGTCAGATCAGTCACTACAGGATTATAAAAATAAAATAGAAGCTATTGCTAACTATCTCAATTTACTTATTGATATCAAAGACAGACTTCCGGCTCAATTTAACAAGATTTATAAACAACTCAACACCGGTATCTTGGCCCGCCTCAACTACAATCAAAAACAAATTCTGGTGAGTCGGTTAATCCAGGAGAAACCAACAGAACTGGATCTCTACCTAAAACTTACCACTCAAGCTTTAGAAGAAAATCTAGAAGCAGACAAAGCGGCCATTGAAAGAGCCATGAACGGTTTAGTTATATTATTTAACTTAACTGATCTTGAGCCAGAAACCCAAGTGATGTTTTTTAAAATGAGTATGGCTCATAACTTAAAGAGCACAACCCCGTTTCCGCTTGAAGCCTTAAATGAATTGAAAAGATCTGATCTCCAGGAACAAACAAAATCATTAATTATCAAACAAATAATTCAAATCCTAAGCCGTCTATCAGGTACCGGATCTCCTGAATTAATACAAGGCCTAGTGCAACAAACCCAGCTATTTTTAACTCATAATCAAGAGCAAGCGAAGCTATGTGTTGCTTTATTAAAACGAGTTTCATTAGAAGCCCCTAATCACGATTTAGGAGCTTATCCGCTCATTCTCCAACAACTAGCTACAATTAATCCTGATAATAGAGAAAAAATTGCAACTATTTTGACGCATCTTGCGAATAATAAAAAAGACGATACCTTAAATTTGCCAGCCTTGTTAGAAATTTCTAAGGGCTTAGGACGCCGTTCTATAGCTGATGTGGATCTCGTATTACAATTATTCACGACTCCTCCCTGCCCTAATACGAAAAGCTTAAACTCAGCGTTATTAGCACATGACTCTGAAAAATTACAATCTTATTGCTCAAGTTTTGATACCAATCCCTTTGCTAAACCTGGAGAGAAAAGAGATCTAACAAAGCAATTTGCAACCAATAGAATAAAAGAAGCACTTCTTGCCCTAGAAGATTTGCTTCATGGGGAATCATTACCTCATGCATTGCAAATGAAGCTGGCAAAGCAATTAACTTTTATTGAAACATTAGGATATACAGACCCTCTAAACCCGAATGATTTTTCGAAACTTAAAAAACTCACAGCGAGTTCGCGCCATGATTTGCAAGAAAGAGCAACACATTTAATTCAGCAATTACGCTCCAATTCAGTTTCAGCGGAACAATTAGAAATAACTCAGCTGGAGCTCTTAGCTTATCTTAGAGAAATTTATTTCCGAACTACAGGTTTGTTCCCCAATACCACTCAAATATTGGTTCTTCTCCTTGCACTACATGATCCATCATCTAACCTCCTAATGCGTATAAAAACAGGGGAAGGAAAAAGTATTAATACCCCTATGCTCTCTGTTTTACAATGGTTGCAAGGAGGAACTGTTGTTCAATTTACAGCAAATCCAACACTATTAATCAGAGATTATGAAAACAGTTGTGAACCCTTTTTTAAATTTCTAGGGATTCCTTCTGCTCTTATTCAAGACAACACCGCTCCTAAACAATATCAACCTAATGGGATTAACTGTTCTACAGTAGAAGATTTGTCCAGTTTCTACTTGAAAATAAAAGAACTGAAAAAAGAAGCCTTAATGCAAAATGGAGAACCAATTCATGTAGTTCTCGATGAGTGTGATGACGGCCTTCTGGATCAAACATTACTTTATAAATTAGTCGCAGAAATTTCTTCTGAAGAAGAAAACGTCGACGATTCAGCTCAATGGGTTTATCCTCTTGCCTATCAATTTATCAACCTCCCAGCGTTTCGCAATCTAAATCCTGCTGTTGGAAAAGTTTGGGACGAAGAAGAAGATCTAGAGCAATTCAGACAATTCCTGAATAAAGAAATCAATGAAAAGTTCAATGGCGATGCTGAAAAACAAAATTACCTGTTAGCCGCAAGCAATACCAAACTATTGTTATGGATTCATGCTAGTTGTGTTGCAGCAACTCGAGTGGAAAACAAACACTTCATTGTACAACCAATTAAAGAAAAGGATGAATCGGGCAATGAAATAACTAAAAAGATTGTTTGCGTTCCTCTGCTTAAAAGTACCCCAAAAACCGGCTCAATTTTTACTGCAGCAGTACAACAAGCATTGCAGGCACGATTAATGGCTGAACGTGCAGATCAGGCACATGGTATTTCTATAGATAAAAATCCTCCTGTATTAGCCAGCTTATCAGCCCTTGGCTTAATAAAAGTATTTCAAAACACCAATGGACGCTTAATCGGGATCTCAGGAACTCCTGGAGATAAATTAGAATTAGAAGCGTTAGCTACTTCGTTAGGTACGCAAGCAATAGGCGTAGCCCCTTATGCCGGTGATCATCGCAAGGTGCATGACCCTATTTTCACCTTTAATAGTGACGAAACGATTAATGCAGTACACAAGGCAATAGACTCTATAAAACTTACGGTGACTAAACCCACCCTAGAGATAGATGATCAATCAGCTATTCAAACCCATGAAGAACGAGAGGCACTAATCGCCCAAACCGAAAGAGCTATTGAGCGCTGGAGTCACACGCAAACGCAACCCATACTGATTATTAACGAAGATTTTGACGCATCAGAAACCCTTGGTAAAAGCCTGGAAGAATATAGAAAGCAAGGATTTAAAATCCAAATCGTTACTGGAAAAGAAAGTCAGGAAGAATTAGAACTCATCATTAAACGCGCAGGAAAATGCAATACCATCACAGTGGGTACTGCTATGCTGGCAACGGGTATAGATATCAATACCGCTGAACATCCTAAAGGTTTATTTGTGATACAAACTTATCCAGATACTGACAGGATGACTACTCAAATTGCTGGACGCGCCGCTCGTAATGGAAAACCCGGAGAATGGTTACCCATTTATCAAATTAAGCCACCTCAAAATTGGTTTGAGAAACTCTTATATTACATTTTCCCATGGTATAGACAAAGCCTTAATGAACATGCAGTTGCAGAATTAAAAAGTAAACTCAAACTACAAGCTACAGTGGATAGACTCTATACTCAAGCTATTGATGAAGCACAACAAGTATTAATGCAACAAATTGAAACCTGGGAAAATTTACTCCTTGAATTGTATCCCAATGATCCCAAAATGCAATTCGAATTATACCAATGGCGTGAGGCGTTGCTCAATGAGTTAACTCGATCACAAGAAACGAGTATCTCGCAAGAAACACTTACGACAAGTATTAGTCAATTTAAAAATTCGGCATGCAAGCTTTGGGAGCTATTCAGAGAAGAAAAATGGGCAAATAGAGCTCAAAAAATACCTCATATGACTGACGAACAAGCGCTCCGATTTAATTATTTAAAACAATTAGATCTCGCCCAAGAGTTAGAGGTTCAATCTGCATTACAAAAAAAGAGCAAGCCCTTTATTGATGGCACTACGGCATTAATGAACCAAAATCTCGAAACGATTATCAGAGACAAAGCAGGGGTAGTTCTAGAGTATACTAAGCCTGAAGGTCAAACGAAGAAAGATTTGGAATTGGCGCAAAGTAAACAACTTTTACCTAATCTCATAGCAGAATTTTGCTCTGTTTATCCAGAGGCGATTAAAACGCTTGCTCCCAAAAAGGCAGCGCAAAGTTCTTCTTTTTTACCTGAAATAATCAGTACGTTGATTAATAAAATTATAGAACACAAAAACAGAGTACTACATCCTGAAATTCAACAGGAGTTTATTAATAGTATTGTTCAATTCTATGAAGAGGAATTAATCAATGCTGATAGCAGTAAAATTGAACAGCTGTTACTGCAGATCAAACCATTACTGTTGAATCATGGTGAAAATTTAACCCAGTTATCGCTTACTGAACAATTCAAAATGCAAGGATTAATCCTCACATTCTGCACTCTGTACCAAAATGCAGGTTTACCAGAAGATGCTGAATTAA
The DNA here is from genome assembly GCA_027437055.1 of Legionella sp. Classification (GTDB taxonomy): domain Bacteria; phylum Pseudomonadota; class Gammaproteobacteria; order Legionellales; family Legionellaceae; genus Legionella. The sequence continues at coordinate 10,315 of DAIAOV010000025.1, forward strand.
CTGGACTAAAAGCTAGTTATAACGAAGAAATTATGCGAAGACTAGCCAAGCATCTTATGAGAGAATTTGCATGGGTGAAGGAAGTTCCAGAACCTTTACATGCATTTTTTGAACGTAGTGTCGCTAAAGAAGCAGCTCAGGTGATTTATGATTTGGCTGCGGTAGTAAGACTCTCACCACAAGATAAAGATTCAATCCATGCTCTCTATGCGGGTCTTGAGCAACATCGATTTATTTTAAAAGATAAATGGCTATTTTCTATAGGACATTCAAATCCACGCAATGTCATTAACGATGCGTTAGCTGCAATTGAATCCTTAGATAATGCACCTCACTGCGATCGCCAATTCAGGGATATTTGTCATGATAATGTAGTTTCTGAACATCATCTCAACGAGTTTCGCCGCTACTTGGCAAATACATCGCCTTATTATTTCGCAACCAATGATCCAACGTGGGATCACTTGAAAAACTCGCTTCTCGCAATGAGTCATCAAGATGAAAACAACCAAGCCCATGTTCTTCTTGAGTTACATGAGACAATAAATCGTTATAGTACTTATGAGGCCTACAAACCTTATTTAAATCAGCTGAATTCGTTAAATAGTCAGCTGATCTACTCCATGGAGGAGTTAAAGAAAGAAGATGGCTTGAGGCAAGACGCACAGGAAAATCTCTTAGCGACAAAAGCGGCTGAGTTTGCTACTTTGTTACATGTCAATCCTAATCAAGTTCGCATTCAAAGTGGAACTGATGGCATTCAGTCCTATATAGAATTACAAGTAGAAGATGCGCCATTAAAACCAGGGTTCACAGGGTATCAATCCTCTTTCTTTACTAAATTAGAGAGCGAACGTACTCGTCTTGCAGAAAGAAAATTGACCTTTGAAGAAAATAAAAAGGCGCTTCAAGAACTTTCAAATGTGAAGGCTGGTGATATGCTTTCAGTGGAAAAACGCGCGGAGTTTGAGAAATTACTGCGATTAAAGACCTTGCTGCAACAAGATTGGAATAATGATCTTGATATACTAATTACCAGTGAGCTCCCTGCACCAATCCAAAGCAAATTACAAAATGCGGACGCTATAAAACAATGCGATTGGACAAAACAGCCTGTAGATATGGAACAACTAAAAAATAACTTAGGCCGAGAACCAGAAGAAGATTTTACTAAACTACTTGAAGAGCAGACCAAAATAGGCGTAGAACTTGCAGAAATTCGTCAAAAAATGGAGGATGTCAATCAGCAAGCTCTTACTCAACAAGCAAAAATCAAGGCTGAAGAGGATACAATCGCAGCATTGCAAGTTCGTATGCAACAATTGGGTTGGTTCTCCTTGGAGCGAGCTTCTATAATGTCGCAAATTGCTTACCACAAAGGCTGGAGTCTTTATTATCAACACCAACTGAAAACTCCTGAAAGAACATTAGCTGGTATTAAAGATGCGGAAGCTCAATGTCAACAAAAATTAGAGGCTCAAAATCAGTTAGTTGAGAGCTATAAAGAAAAACTTGTATCTGATTTACAGACCCAAGCCAAACAGGATTTGGTCGTCTATCTAGAAAATAGTGGTCAACAACAAGTAGATGACTTAGAGAAAGATCTGCAAAAAACAGAAAAAACTATCAATAAAATACAAAAAACGGAATTCGAAAAATCTCACACTCAAAAACGTCTCTTCTTTAAACCATCTGATCTGTTGCGTTATAAAGCAAGTTTATCGCATGAGGAAGCGCGAATCCCATCAAAAGCACCGCAAAATGCTTCATCTAGGAATGGTATTGATGGAGAAGAAGCAGAATCTGCAAATCGCTTCGTTTTTTAATTAATCTTTTCGTCGGGCCAAGGGCCCGACCTACGTTATAAAGAGCTCAATTTGGCGCCATTAACTGTTCACACGTAAGGCAACAACCAAAGCAACCGACATAGACAAAATCTTACTGTAACAAATCGTTCTCTGAACTCTGGTACGCATTCATTAAATTATCTCTCATTACCTTTGCAGTGCGATTAGCAGCTTCCAGCGTTACTGTCTTTTTAAGAATTCCTGTTTTAAATTTCCAACCTGGAGGTAACTTAAGTGTCTTGCCCAACTCAGCCAATGTCTGTTCCGTTTGAGGAGTGACTTCAATGCTATAGGAATGCATTACAAAAATATGACCTTTCATGTCTATAAGTTCATAAACGGGTTTACCAGCTTCATAGACCCATGTAGTATGACGTTTCACAATTCTTGGATGATAAGGAATATTCAAGAGAAAGAAATCTGACGGTGTAGCTACCATTTCGCCAAATTGACGAGCGTCCAGTCCGTCAATGGTCTTAACTGAAGGATCCACTAACGATAAATTAGTAATGCCATCAATAACCCAATAACGAGGGCCATTTAACCGTACCAAAACAGCACCAGTTTCTTTTTTAATTCGATTAATGTCTATCTTTTTCCAAATGTCTTCAGGACAATCATTTAGGCCAAAAGTATTATATACAGCAACATCATTTTTAGATTTAGCTATAACAATTTCACAATAGCGCTTACCACGCATGTTAGACACATCTTCCCCATAAGAAAGAGTTGGTAAAGTTAATAAAAAAGAGGAAAAAGCAATAACTAACACTCTAATCCGCACCAAGGTGTCATTAATTTGCATAAAAATCTCCTATAATTAGCCTATTGTTGGGCCATGTCTTATTTAACCCAAACACACACCTACCGCAAAATCAATTGCCGTCACTATCGGTTAGTAACCATTAGACACTCTTAATATTTAAGAGTGAAGATAATATACATGAACTAATAAAAATAGCTCAATAATCAAAAAAATGACACCAGTAACTTGCATTCTTATTAGATAAAGACAGCACCCATAATAAACATCTCTTAATAGATCCCATTACTATAAGTATAGTTCTTCTTCACCATTTTAATGTTTAACTTAATGAAAAATATTACTATTTCCCCTCCTATCCCGAGGTATCCTCTCAGCCTATTAGCCTCCAAAGGTAAAGGTAAAAAGTTCCAGTCCTGGATTATCGACCGTTAATTCCAATACTCCTTGACTGGATTTAGGCAACACAACAGCTTCATATAGTGAATATCTATCCACCAAAATACTACTATCAAGCACATCGCGTCCTCTATTGTGGGCAAGAGGTTTGCCATTTAAAAGCAGCCTTACTTTAATCGGTTTTTGGGTACTATTTCCCATTACTATAAACATTTTACGTGCGTGAAAATTAATTCTCAAAGACGCGTTATTTTGTGCGGAAATAATTTTATCTGCATTAACGAGCCAAGAACCTTGAAGTCCCCAGGCATTAACCGCTAACTGTTGAGGAAAAGAATAAAACGCTATCGAATTATGAACCAAATCTGGACTGAAACTAGCCTCAGCGCGTGCATAACCCAAATAAGTCTCTGGTGTTAACTGATAAGAAAATGACAAAGGTTCGGCTATAGTTGATGATTTAGTCATATCCAAACCAAGTAAAAAACGTATATTATTTTCTGTGACATCATAATCACCTTCGCCAAAGCGCTCATAAACCACTTTCCCTTGTTTATTAATTAAATAATGAGCTGGCCAAAAATGATTGGAATAGTTCTCCCAGGTGACATAAGAATTATCCAAAGCAACTGGGTATTGGATGCCATCACGCTTCACCGCATTACGCACATTAGTCGCATTTTTTTCAAAATCAAATTCAGGAGTGTGGACACCAATAATCACTAACCCCTTATCATGGTATTTTTTATACCAATCATTTAGATAAGGTAATGTTCGAATACAATTAATGCACGAATAAGTCCAGAAGTCGATAAGAACCACTTTGCCCTTTAACTCAGATAATTGCAAAGGAGGCGAATTAATCCATTCCTTTATACCACCAATTGGAGGTGCTTGATAAGGAAGCCATACCCCTTTCTCCAAATAATTTGCAGTACGAATAGGGGTTTCGTTAATCACAGAGGAGGAAGAAAAACCTATTTCCTGAAATATCATATAGCCTAGGTTCAGCAAAATCACTGCGCCTAAAATTTTACGAATAAGAATAGTGTGTGTTTTAAAGAATTGAAACGTATTTTTAATTTTAAAACCATATAAGGTGATGATAAACATTGGAATGGCAGCGCCTAGGGCAAAAGCCAACAAGGTGAGGAAACCAAGACTGTTTGTTTTTTGAATAGCTACTTGGACAAGAATCGCCGCAAGAATCGGACCAGCACAAGGTGTCCAGATAATAGAAACTAGCCCACCTAGTACTAATCCTCCCCAAAAACCACCGCTCTTATGAGCAGGAGATGAAAAATTTGCTCCAAGAGTCGCTATTCTTTGCGTTAAGCGATTAAACAGTTCTGTTAAATAATTAGATAATAAAATAAGGGAAAACAAGAATAGAAAGCCATAAGCGATATAACGAATTACATTTGAATCTATCCCTGAATAATGCACGAGCTGACGAGCAAAAAAAGCAAATAACGCAAAGGTAAAGACAAACCCAATAATAATTCCCAATGATCGCTGCTTCGAGCCTGCTAAAGAACCCGCCAGGATAATAGGTAAAATGGCCAATATACATGGCGATAAGATAAGAGCAAATCCTTCCAAAAATCCTAACAGAATGGTAAGCAGATCCGCATTCATAAGAATAACCTTTAACAGTTAATTTCGTAGGTTGGACAATTTATTGTCCAACCTTTCCTCAATTACCTCGAGAACAATCCGAGCTGCGGCCGTTAGGAAACAGATGTTAGCTTAGTTTATCCGCTTGCTGACGCGCGGCTCGGATCGTGCTGTTTAAGTTGACGCCATTGCCCGAACAGTTACATTATTGGGCACGGGACGGTTGTAGGTTATCCATCCAAGAAAGCCCTCGTTGACAAATTGCCAGAGACAACAAGCCAATGACTGCACCAAAAATATAATAACCAGCAGGAGCGATAAAATTTCCTGTCTTACTCACCAACCACATCAAGAATAAAGGAGTAGTACTGCCAAAAATTGAAATACTTACATTAAAAGCGACACCAAAGCCACTATAACGATAAGCCCGAGGAAATAAGGACACCATATAAGCATTCATTGGTGCATAAGTTATGGCAATAACAATGGACATCACAATCAAACCCTTAGTGATATTCACCACATTGCCAGAGGACAATAAATAAAATACAGGTATGCTCACTACGATCATACACATCATACCCAAGCGAATAACCGTTTTATGCCCAATAGTATCAGCAAATACCGCGACTACCGGCTCCAATAAAGCATCTACCACAAGTGCTGCAGTAATAATTAGAGTAACCAGGCTTAAAGGCAAATTAAAATAAGTATGAAGATAGGTGGCAGTAAACACATAAGTACCAAAAGTCATAATTCCAGTAAGCCATGCCAGCCCCATTACCCCAAGCATTTGCCAAGGTTTCTCTCTTATGGCTATCATTAGAGGTACTCGTGGTTTTTCATCTGCTTTGATATGAGTGTATTCTGGTGTTTCATGGACATGCAGTCGTAAAAAGAAAATCACTAATCCTGCCAGTAGGGCTAAAGCAAATCCTAGACGCCACCCCCATGCGGGCATAAACGAAGAAGTAAAAAATGAAGCGGCGAGACCGGCTAAAACAGAACCAGCACTATAAGCAGAACTCGTCAAACAACCGTAAAATGCCTTATTAGTAGGTTTGGCATGTTCTATTAAAAAAATGGATGCCCCTGTAAACTCAGCACTGGCCACAAACCCTTGCATGACGCGTAACAAAGTAATCAATAGAGGGGCAGCGACTCCAATCGCTTGATATCCAGGTATCACACTGATTAACGCCGTAGGAATAGCCATAGCTAATATACTAAGAGTTAAAGCCTTTTTCCTTCCATAACGATCACCTATATAACCAAATGCGATTGCACCAAGTGGAGCTAATAAATAGCTTACAGCAAAAATAGCAAAAGTATGTAAAATTGAGGCTAAATGATTCTTATGAGGAAAAAAAGTTGTCGCTATAATTGGGGCAAAATAGCCAAAAATAGCAAAATCATACCATTGCAATGCAGTACCAGAAACCCCTGCTAATAAAGCTTTGATTTGATTCGATAATGCCATCCCTTCTCCTTATGATCTTACTTGAATTGTTCTATTGGTCTATCTACTTTAAGAACAAGAATACAGTAGATTTTTGTAATAAGTCTATTCAAAAATAACTCGAAATATTTGTTTTATTTTGGTATAAATTTCGTCGCTTCTTATCAATAGCCCTCTTTCCAATCTCCTGTGACGAGGAAAGTGCGAGGATTGAGGTCTAACTAATATCTACACGACTTGCGAGAGACTATCATGCCTAGCTTTTTCCGCGGCCAAAGAACCCCTGATTCAAAAAAGACTTTTTTCCAAAACTATTCTGATCATCTAGATTACTTACAAAAGAAATATGAAAAGAGATGGAATAAACTAGTTGAGCAAGAAAGCATAGGTGAGCGATTTAATTTTCTCAGCGAGCAAGCGCTAAAACGCATAAGCATTTTTGAAAGATTACGTGATGGTTATGATTATTTTGATGAGGTAGTAGGCGCCACTGCGTTTCCAGCAATTAGCCTAGTTGCATCAATCGCAGGAATCGGAATAGCGTTATGGGAAGGAATTAGAGCTTTGATTATAAAAATAGGATTAACTAACCCTGATGGAGAGGATCATCAGGCTAATGCTGGGTTCGCTTTGTTTACCTCTACCACCGCTTTTTTAGCGTCTATAGCTAGTTTCTTAAAATCAGTAATAAGCTTGATTACCAGACCCATTGTTACTGCTATTTATGGTTTTGAGACACAAGATAAAGAACGTTTTATTAATGAGGATACTGTGATAGGCCATATAGCTTGTGCTCTTTAAGGAATCAAACCACTAGGAAAACCATGCAAAAAATATACATTCTCATTGCGGTGCTCTTCGCTTTAATCGCTAATGTATTAGGTGCTTTTGGCACACATGCATTACGAGGAAAATTAGAAGCATCCTACCTATCCATATTTCAAACAGGAGTACAATATCAGTTTTATCATAGTTTGGCATTGTTACTTACCGCATTGCTCTTATTTCATATTAGAAATCAATGGATAATCGCTTCAGGAATAGCATTTATCAGCGGAATTATTCTATTTTCAGGCAGTTTATATATTCTCAGCCTTACTGGCATCAAATGGCTGGGGATGATTACGCCTCTTGGTGGACTGTCCTTATTAATTGCATGGGGATTACTGTTTATAGGCGTTTTCAAAGCGAAATTAAAGCCATTGACTGAATAGTTACCTTAGGTTAATGGCAGAGAACCCGAGTTATTACAAAGAGATCTGCTCACAACTTTTAGTGTAATGTCTTCTTCATCTTGCGTGATTGAGAAACCAAAATGGGTCGCTAATTTCAACATATCTGAATTCACGGACAGTACCGACCCTTCCATCATTTTCAAATTTTGAGTTTCGGCGGCATTAATTAAACACGTCATTAAATAACTACCAATCCCCTTATTCTGCCATTCATCAGCAACAACCACAGCAAACTCACAAGACTGCATGTCAAGATTCGCTACATATTCGGCAATTCCAATAATAAAATCTTTTGCATCACGCTGAATTACGGCAACCATTGTCATCTCTCTATCATAATCAATTTGCGTTGTTCTCAGTAGCATTTCCGGGCTTAAACCATGCAATATCCCCATAAAGCGAAAACGTTTCGTACTGTCCGATAAATGACGAATAAATTTTTGTTCCACATTAGCATCCTCCGGACGAATAGGACGAATCAGCAATTTCTCCCCTTCAGACATTTGATATTCTGAAACTAAATAATGGGGATAAGAATGAATTGCTATATGACTGGATGGAGCAATAGCTTCTTTATTATTAATTGCGATACAAGGATTAAATGCGATAATTTCCTGATCATTGACAATTAAGGGGTCAATCATCATTTCCTGAATTTGCGGTAATTCACAGATCATTTCTGATATACGCAAAAGCGTTTCCTCTAACCCATCCCTATTGATCTCTGGCTTATTATGAAACTCGTCAAAAATAGGTGCAATAGATGAGCGAGAAAGCAAATCCTTAACCCAGTATTGATTTAATGGAGGTAAAGCCAAAGTGCGTTCAGGCACTATTTCAGCCATTTCTCCTCCAGCCCCAAAGGTAATGACGCGACCAAATGTAGGATCATTTAAAATACCAATCATCAATTCCCTATCATTACCAGCTGGATTGACAGTCTGTGCTGTGGTAATGCCAAATGTCGTTAATAACGCACGTGATTCTATTGAAGTTAATAAATTTCTATTCTCGGCGATGACCTTATCAATAATGAGTTGAGCTCCAGTAATATCGGATTGATTGTAAGAAACTCGTGTATTAGGGATTTGCATTAACAACTGTTGGTTATGATAATAATCTACCAAATAAGAAAAAGCCTCTATGGCAATCTCAGGGAGGCTAAAATGAGGAATATGATGTTTTGCAAACAAGGCCCAGGATGATTTGACCTGCTGTTGCCCCATCCAACACGCAAGAATAGGCTTTTTAGTCTGCTTACTGAGCTCAATAAGTTTTTTTGCCACTTTAATTGGTTGTGAACGAGAGGCAGGAATTAACAATACAAGTAGCGCATGACACTGGTCATCTTGCAAACAAGCATCCATAACCTTGAAGTACTCATCAGGACTAGCATGCTCCAATACATCAATTGGATTATGTCCAGGCTTCTGATCAGGCCATAACTCTTGTATTTTGCCCAGAGTATTAGTGCTTAACCGAGGTAGTTTAATATTCAAATCAGTTGCAAAATCAGCCGCTATAATTCCTGAGCTACGGCTATTCGTTATAATAGTTAAACCTTCTCCCTTACTCCGACAATTACTGGCAAAAACCTCTGCCGCAGAAAAGAACTCCTTCATCCCTAAGACCCGAATCGCTCCAGTTCGACTCAATGCTGTATCAAAAACATCGTCTTCAGAAATAAGATGCCCCGTATGAGATAAAATGGTATTTGTACTCTGAGCATTACGCCCAGATTTAATCACAATCACTGGCTTAAAATGTGAGGCAGCACGAAGCCCCCCAATAAGGCGTCGTGCATCACGGATACGCTCAATATACAATAAAATACATTGTGTCTGAGCATCGTGCGCCAAATAATCAAGTAACTCTCCAAAACTTAAATCAGCGGTATTACCTAAAGAAACTATGGTGGAAAAACCTATTCGTTTTGCAGCAGCCCAATCCAAAACTGCCGCGACTAAAGTCTTAGATTGTGAAATAAAAGCAAGATTTCCTTTTAAAACAGGATGAGATTCAAAGCTTGCATTTAAGCCTATACTCGGCCGCATTATTCCTAAACTATTAGGTCCAATAAAGCGAATATCATATCGGCGCGCTATAGCATTAAGTTTCTGCTCTAACCGTATTCCACGTTCTCCCTGCTCGCTAAATCCGCCAGAAAGAATAATTACCTTTCGAATATGTTTTTTACCACATTCCGTCAATATCTTAGCCACTGCTGATGCAGGAGTAGCAATGATAGCCAGATCAATGTCCTGCTCTATGTCTTTTATAAACGAAAAATGAGGTCTACGTTGAATGACTGGGTGATGCAAATTAACAGGAAATAACGCTCCGGAAAAACCATTATTCAGTAGATTACTAAATACAATATCTCCCAGCGATAAAGGTTTATCACCAGCACCTATTACGGCAATAGAGCGAGGATTAAATAATTTTTCCAAATAACTTTTTTCCATGCCCATTCTCTAGAATAGACCTCTGTTCAATCTCTATTGTGGAGGTCTAAAAAAAACAAATACTCCCTATAAAAATAGCATTATTTTTATAGGGAGTATTCATATTAAATAACGATCAAACCATTCTTTTGCCAAACGCGCTACTTCATCCAGCGTCCCTGGCTCTTCAAATAAATGTGTTGCTCCTGGAACTATTTCTAATTGACACACACAGGTCATTTGCGATTGAGCCGCTTGATTTAACTCAATGACCACCTCATCGTTACCACCGACAATCAATAAAGTCGGTGCTTTAACATGAGGTAAAGCCTCGTCTGCCAAGTCAGGTCGCCCGCCACGCGACACAACCGCGTTGACTAAATCGGTTTCCTGTGCGGCAGCAACTAACGCAGCACCGCCGCCAGTACTAGCACCAAAATATCCCAAAGAGAGTTGATGAGAATCCAATTCACTCAAACACCAGTGAGTGACATTCAGCAAACGTGATGCTAATAATTTGATATCAAAGCGAAATTCACGCGTGATATTATCAATAATGTCTTCCTCTGGAGTTAACAAATCAAATAACAAAGTAGCATGATTTGCTCTATTTAAGATTTGAGCTACATATTGATTGCGGGTACTAAATCGACTACTACCACTTCCATGAACAAAAAGAACGATACTTTTTGCTTTATTCGGTATATATAAAATCCCCTCAAGAAAGGATTTTCCACTAGGAATAGTTACTGAATGTTCTAAATCCACAGTATAGTTGTTCATAACTTAGCCCTTTTCCCTTTCCGCTCTTAGGATGCTTGATCTAAGTCCTTTCTCTCCAAATAAGCTTTTTCTAATAACGTACAAACTTCATCATCACTTGTTTGGGAGAAATTCTCATACCACAGTCCCACTGCATAAAAACTGATTGGTTTTAAAGGACAAACGATTTGATCAGCCAATTTAGCCATCTCATTGCAAGTATCTCTCGCTGCAACAGGTACCGCTACGATTATTTTAGCTGGTTTTTTTTGGCGCAGGGCCTTAATTGCTACTTTCATGGTAGCGCCCGTAGCGATTCCATCATCAACAAGCACAATTGTTTTATCGTGCAAATCCGGAAGAGCTCCATGAACATGATATAAAGATTCACGGCGAAATAACTCATTTTCCTCTGCTTCAATCACACGTTCTATAGAAGACTCGGGAATACCAAAGGTAGCAACCAGTTCTTCATTCAGAACAATATTGCCTCCTGAAGCAATAGCTCCCATAGCGAGCTCTTGATGTCCTGGAACACCTAATTTTCGTACAATAAATACATCCAATGGAGCAGAAAGCTTACGAGCAACTTCATAGGCAACAGGAACCCCACCCCGAGGCAAGGCCAGAATAATCACATCGGATCTATTGACATATTCGCTAAGCTGGTTAGCAAGTAGTTTACCCGCATGCTCTCTATCAATATATTTATCCATAAAATCCATCCTCATCCCCCCCTAATAATAAGTATATATCGAATTATACCTTCTTGCTTCGTGACTCAGTGCCATTAAGTTAATGGCTTTTCATTCTTTCTAGACTGAATCTGGTTCAAAATGCCCAAAAGATGCTACAGTTTAATAACAAACCTGCTCATTACAGGAGATAAAATGATGTACGCCATGATGATGGAGCAACCAGGCCAAAAATTAAGATATACTCAAGTTGAAAAACCTCATCCACAGAGTAATGAAGTGTTAGTTAAAGTCAGTTCTTGTGGCATTTGCAGAACCGATCTACATGTTGTTGATGGCGAATTAACTCATCCTAAGCTCCCCCTTATTCCAGGGCACCAAATTGTAGGAACCATTGAACAATTAGGTGCCGCAGTAACTTCATTTAACATAGGTCAAAGAATTGGAATACCATGGCTAGGAAGCAGTTGTGGGATATGCTCATTTTGCTTATCAGGTCGTGAAAATCTATGCGATCAGGCTCGTTTCACCGGTTATCAAATTGATGGTGGTTTTGCAGAGTATTGTGTCGCCAATCATCAATTTTGTTTCCCTATCCCCCAAGGTTACTCCGATGAGCAAGCAGCTCCACTATTTTGCGCTGGACTAATAGGTTACCGCTCTTATTTAAAAACAACCGATGCCAAACATTTAGGCCTTTATGGTTTTGGTGCCGCAGCCCATATTCTCATTCAAACAGCACGTAAACAAAGGCGGATAGTATATGCCTTTACTACTCCTGGTGATAAAGCCGCTCAGGATTTCGCCTATCATTTAGGCGCAGCCTGGGCTGGAGACTCAACGTCAACACCGCCTCATCTTCTTGATGCATCCATCATTTTTGCACCCGTTGGTGAATTAGTACCTCTTGCTCTTAGAAATACCATTAAAGGAGGAATAGTGGTTTGCGCCGGTATTCATATGAGTGATATCCCCAGCTTTCCTTATGAATTACTATGGGGAGAGAGAACTATCACGTCCGTTGCTAATTTGACGCGTAAAGATGGGGAGGAGTTTTTAGCACTAGCTCCGAAAATCCCCATTAAAACTGAGGTTCATGTTTATCCTTTGGAAGCCGTCAATGAGGCACTTGATGATCTACGCCATGGCCGCTTTACTGGGGCAGCAGTGATCCGAATCAATAACCCTCTTGCATAACGAACAGATTTTTCTTGAGAGTAAATGAGCTCCGACTAAAGTCGATCTCTTAATATTATTTTAATAATTACATTGTACAATATTACCACAAAATAGTTGATAACAGATTGAGACATGGGTAAAAGAATTTATATTTTTAGTCGTGATTTATCCATAACCCCCTTAGGATATGACGATACTAGTCCAGTATTAGTAACAATAATCCACAATGATTATCAAAAAGTATATACTTCATTAAAAAATGGGCTTAATAACCACTACCCTAATACCTTCGAAATAATAGGGAAACCCAAGATTAATTTAGTCATTTCGCTCAAGCCGGATCAAACTATCCCTAAAGGTGAGACTATTACAACGCTGATTCATAAACTTGATGGAGCAGTACGTCACGCTAAGGCGACCCTTGCTGATTTCGAGTTAATAGAAAATAATGGCAGCAGCCCTTCACTTATCCTTAAATCTAAAACCCCTCATATATCAGTTCAATCATTTTATCAAAAGTTATATGCCATCCAAAAAAACAGACGTACTCATTTATTAAAAATTGAATGTGATTTAAATACCATCATTATTAGTCTCAACAGCAACCAGGATTTACCTGCAAGAAAGACGATAAGACAAATGGTTGAAGAGTTGATGACCAAACAACATCCGCAAATACCTTATTCAAGTTATTTAGGCCACACCAGCAACCTTCATTTTACAGCTGAAACAAGTATTGAACCGCCTATTATTCCTATCGCCACTGCTTCTATTCCGCAAAGTAATCCTCCTCAACCATCTGAAATGATTATTATTAGTGATGATTCTGAGGATGATATAGATGTTGATATGAATATCGAAGAAAGTGAGCATTTAGAATTAGATCAATTAATGAACGATATAAACCGTGTTGAAGCACGAATAGAAGAACAAGAAAAACAATTATCTGAAATGGAAACACAAGTAGTGTCACTTTATTCTTATTTTGGTAGGTTAAGTGCTGCCGAGCAAGCTTATCGTGCTGATAATTTATTGACAGAACCACCTAGATCATCACCAACACAATATAATTTTTTTACTTCCCCACCTTCCAATGTAGAAGAACCATGTACTCTTGAGCAACTAGAAACATTATTTTTCGGACAAAACAATAAATAATATTGCCAACTCGGATGATTTTTTAACTCAAATTAAACTGAGCCAAAGGTGAGTAAACCGTTTTACCTTTTCCTGATTGACTCTCTATGAGATAAACTTCATTAATAACCACTGGTTGAATATCTGATAGCTTGATTCGTGATATAGAAGCTACTGGAGTACGAGAATAAGTCAATCGCCCTAAGGACATATGACCACGAAAAGGTCTAGTTTCTATTGGATAATTTAAAGCATAGATAGCCTGTCCCAAAGTTATTGCTAAAGTTTTTAAAGTCTCTTGTGGGCTGACTCTTAAAGAAAGAACTCGAGGACGCCAAGGAGCAGGAAACCATTCTAATTTATCAAATTGAAGTTGAAATGCAGTATTGTCTTTTAGTCTCGCACCGACCTGCTTAATTAATGGATCTACATCCTCTCGCTGAATACTTTTTATAAATTGCAACGTGATATGTAATTTTTCAACATCTATCCATTTTATAAAATGCTTGGGATCTGCATGGACTAGTGTCTTTAGCAAGCTCTCCAAAAAGTTGTACATGGATGAAGGGGGTTTAATCGCAAAAAATGCACGTATACTGTCGTTCATCATCTCCCCCCAGCACCTATCTAGGTGCATCATACCGTTCTTTTAATCCATTTTTCGAAAAAACAATCTGCCATAACTGCATATCTCGAGCCTTAAAACCACCAGCAGAAGAAAGCAAATAATAGCTCCACATCCTAAAAAAACGTTGATCATAATTATTTTTAATTTTATCCCAGCCGGCTAGAAAATTATTGTACCAAGCCATTAGTGTTTTATAATAATCCACGCCAAAATTATGCCAGTCCTCCATCACCAGTAAATTTTCAACTGCAGTACCTATCTGAGTTATTGAAGGCAACATACCATTAGGAAAGATATATTTTGCAATCCAAGGATTTGTCTGAGTGGTACTTATACTGCTACCGATGCAATGCAATAAAAAGATGCCATCATCCACTAGGCAATCACTCGCTATTTGCATATATTTTCTATAGTTTAAATGACCTACATGCTCAAACATGCCCAAAGACGCAATACGATCAAACTTCCCCTCTAATTGCCTATAATCTTGCAGTCGAATTTCAATAGGTAAATTAGCACAGTAAACTTTGGCAAACTCATACTGCTGCTTCGACACAGTAAGCCCAACCACTTGAACACCATAATTTTCAGCGGCAAATTTTGCCAATCCTCCCCAGCCGCAGCCTATATCCAGCAAGCGCATGCCAGGCTGTAGTAATAATTTCTTACAGACCAAATCCAGCTTGTTTCGCTGAGCCTCATCCAATGTTGTCGCTGATTTCCAATACCCACAGGAGTAACTCATAGTTGAATCTAACATGACTTTAAAAAGCTCGTTACCAATGTCATAGTGCTTTTCCCCTACTAGGAACGCTCTTCGCCGAGATTGAAAATTAATGACTTTTGACAAGAACAGTTTGAAAAGAAGATAAGGTCGCGTTTTCAATTTCGTTTCAATTTTGGCATTTATTAACCGCTCAATAAATAACTCTATGTGCTGACAATCCCACCAGCCATCCATGTAGCTCTCCCCCAAACCTAAATCTCTATCTCGCAAAACTCGTGCATAAAAATCTTCATCATGAATTTGAATGTCTGAGTCTGCCGAACCGTTGATGGTTATGTCCGCTAATTGAAGAAGTTGATTGACCAACGACTGTTCTTTGGATATTTTTTTGTCCACAATAACTCGTCCATATGTTGAGTTTATCATCCTAAGTCCCTATATAATTAAATTTAGTACTAACTCATTTAGAATTCTGTTCAATTTTTCCACTATGTATCTATTCTAGTAGAAAATCCTATAGACGTAACGCTCTTCTCTTTGTTAATGCATACTTTATACCAGGTAATAAACAGTAGCTTAGTTATAAATAATTGGATAGTTTTATACCATAATGTTGTTTTTTTTTGCTATAACTTATTATTGAATCAATTTTTTACAAGGAAGAACAAAATGAAGGATAATAGAAAATCATTTTGCATTACTTTGTATCTTATTGTAACAGGAATAATCCTAACAACGATATGCTACTACTGGATAGACAAACCTCTAGCATTATGGGTTGAGGCAGAACATTTTCCAGAAAAAGAAAGATGGTTACGTTACCTGACTTACACTAAAGTACCTATTCTTACAGGTGTTCTTTTTATATACCTCAGTTGTATATTAAGAGCTTATCTCTTTGCGCGGCTGACCAAAATAGATAGAGATGCCCTCCTTATTGGAAATAGCGTCATTTTCTCTTATTTTGTGGAAATGAAGTTACATTGGGTCTTTGGTCGTTATTGGCCAACCACCTGGTTTGATCATAACCCATCATTCATTGGAACAGGAGATTATGGATTTCATTTTTTTCACATCGGAAGAGCTTTCGAATCTTTTCCCTCAGGACATACAACCATAGTTGTTGCGTTATGTGCAGCAATTTGGATGCTTTATCCCAAATTAAGAATTCTTTCTGTTCTCGGCATATGTGCTGTCGTTATTGGATTGGTAGGGATGGATTATCATTTCTTAGGAGATTGTGTTGCCGGCGCTTTCATCGCGCTGACCACAGTCAATATTTTGGCTTATTTGAGAACATTACCTTAAGTTTTACGTGAGCGTATGCGCGCTCGAAGAAGATCGAGCTACTTAAATAGTAACTGTTCAAGGTGAACGGTTACTCAGATTCAGTTGCTAGCAATGAAATAATTTTATACCACAATAGCATTTATTTTTGTTATAACTTATTATTGAATCAATTTTTTACAAGGAAGACCCAAAGTGAAGGACAACAAAAAATCATTTTGCATTACTTTGTCGCTTATTGTAACAGGAATAATCCTAACAACAATATGCTACTACTGGATAGACAAACCTCTAGCATTATGGGTTGAAGCAAAACATTTACCAGAAATCGATAGATGGTTACGCTTCCTCACTGATATAAAAACACCTATTTTTACAGGTGTTCTTTTGATATACATCATTTGTGTATCAAGGGCCTATCTCTTTACACGACTGACCAAAAGAGATAGAGATGCGCTCTTCATCGGTAATAGCGTGATTTTTTCTTATCTTCTACAAAATAAATTACATGAGGTCTTTGGTCGCTATTGGCCTATGACCTGGGTTGCTCATAACCCATCACTCATTGGAGAAGGTGATTATGGATTTCACTTTTTTCACTCTGGAAATGCTTTCCAATCTTTTCCCTCAGGACATACAACTGTATGTCGTTGCGTTATGTGCGGCAATTTGGGTGCCTTATCCCAAATTAAGAATTCTTTCTGTTCTCGGCATATGTGCTATCGTTATTGGATTGGTAGGGATGGACTATCATTTCTTAGGAGATTGTGTTGCCGGCGCTTTCATCGCGCTGACTACAGTCAATATTTTGGCTTATTTGAGAACATTACCTTAAGTTAATGGCGTCAACTTAAGCCCCCGTTCGCGCTTCCTCAGCCCGAACGGTTTTGAAGTGATACTTCTTAAGTTGACGCCATTGCCTGAACGGTTACTACTTTTTTTGAGCGGTAATAATCATGCCAACAATACTTCTCAAATCGGAATTAATCGCTAAAAACGGTTTATTCGTTAAAGAAACCAATCCAATATGCTGCGTTGGCGTTAACTGCACGTAGGTATTCACTCCGTTAACCCATCCGTTTTTCTCCAATTGCAGGGGAATGCCATGCGATGGATAATAAACATTCCATCCTAAAGACATTGCATCACTACCTAAACTTAAGGGGTTATCGAGTTGGTACTGGTATATATAACTCGCATGGGCTATCTGATTATTACGTAGTGAGTTTGCTGTCTGTCCCAATTGAAACTCAGTAAATTTCAACAAATCTGCCATAGACGAATAAATACCGCCACTTGGAACTTCAAACCCCATATCCCAGTCTTTTTTAATCAGATCATCATTCATCCAATAACTGGCTACTTCACGCTCTTTCTGTTCCTTAGACAAGGTGATGGCAGTGTCTTTCAGCCCTAATGGTTTACTAACCAGCGTGTCTAATAAACCGCTATAATCAGTATTCATTTTTTTTGCCAATAATTGACCTAATACCCCAAAACCTACATTAGAGTACTGATAATGAGTGCCTGGTTTAAATTGGAGATTAAAATTCTGATACCAGCTTAAAAAATTCTCCATAGTGTAAGGGGTATTCACTTGGTAGTCGTCGCTATCAGGTATAGTTGGTAACATTCTTGGGAAACCAGAAGTATGCGTTGCTAAATCAAGTAAGGTAATAGGTGTACCTTGCTTTTTTGGTCCGCCTATCAAATCATCCAGCGTGGTATTTAACCTCACTACGCCTTTATTTACTAATGCAGCAAGCATTTGAGTGGTAAACACTTTAGATACGGAGCCTATTGACCAAATGGTATCCATTTGTGGTCTTTTATTATTCCCTCTCACCGTTTCACCACAACTTATAACCGCTTTCTCGTCACCCGAAATAATACCTATCATCAATCCAGGAACGCCGCTTTGTTGAAAAACAAAAGAATTGACATATCCAGTGATCTCTTCAAGCGGCAAAGTTTTAATATTTTGTTTTTCAATGACCTCGCATGCGGGAATGGCAGCGTAGATATAAGAAGAAAAGGTCATAACCAGGCCAAACCCTAATCGTTTAAAAAGCATAATACACTCCATTTTTATCAATAATTTGGGGGCTTCTTAAACCCAGCCCCCTTGGCGCCACCATCATTAAATTAAGCAAAATGTCTGTTGACACCTAAAAGCTAACAACTCCTATGAAACAACAAATAAGAATAAAAACCAAATACTTCCCGAGCAATGGAATAGAGATCCCGTCCTTCGAAATAATGAGCATGAGCCTTATAAATAGGGGATATATTACAATGTTGGAATGCTAAATAGGTGCGCGACATATGAAAATACTGAGAGATAATTAAAGCACTTTTAAAACCATACTGGCGCATTAATGCGGCACTATTACGCGCAGTAGCCCTAGTGTTATTACCTTGGTCGTCGACAATAATGGATGAATCTGGGATTTGATGTGTCATCAAATAGCGTTTCATAACGACAGCCTCATTAACCCCTTCTTTCCCTGTACCGCCGCTTACTATAATAGTATG
The DNA here is from genome assembly GCA_027437055.1 of Legionella sp. Lineage (GTDB taxonomy): Bacteria > Pseudomonadota > Gammaproteobacteria > Legionellales > Legionellaceae > Legionella. The sequence continues at coordinate 29,029 of DAIAOV010000025.1, forward strand.
AATTAACCCCTCGTTATATAACTCTAATCCTTTATCAAGACGTGCGGCTAAACGGTCGGAGACCACCCCATCAGGCCTAACCATAGATCCTAAAATGATAGCCACATCACTGCGTTGAATTTTATCGTCAAAACCATCCGCAATAAGAAAAAATACGGTTAATAAAAAAACAGCTATAAATAAAAAAACAGATACAGTTATACTTCGTTTTATATAGTACATAATCAACTCGAATCAAAATATTTTTTGTGTTAATAAATGAGCAAATAATCCCCGTATAGGTCTTCCCATTTCATCCTGTTTATGCAGTAAACCCGCAGACTCTTTATACTCTAGAATGGACCAACCACTATCCTGATAATAATGATACAGCTCCTCTTTGTCTGGTAGAAAAGTAAATGATGGGGGTAAAGAATATAGTTCAGAACGTATAGGAAATACCATAAAGTGTAAACCGTTCTTCGTTGTTGCACTTTGCAACTCATGCAATAAAGGAGGAATACTTTGAGCGTGTAGAAACTGTAGACTGACTGTTGAAAATACAAAATTGTACAGTTCCTTTTTAAGACTTAAAGGTTGATTCAAATCATGAACTACTGTATGCGCATGAGATATGTTTTCCTTTTGAATTATCTCGTTAATGTTCGCAATCGCTGATTCATTGATATCAATCCCTGTGATTGAATGCCCTGCTGTCGCCAAAAACAAAAGATTTCTACCAGAACCACAACCTACATCTAATACAGTTAATGGACCTTGGTCACATAAATAAGTCTGATAAACAGAGAAAAGATCGCTATGAATAGCTCCTAAACCATACTTCTTGCTGAAATAACGATGAGGCTTACAATAAAACCCTAGTTGCGCGCTAAACGGTTCACTGACGGGAGCAATTTTATGCCAAGAAGCAGGGGGAATCAGCAGTTGCGGATTACTTTTATCAAGACGAGTATATGAAAGCTCCTGCCCATCTCCATTAAGAAAAATAAAATCGATTACTCCCTCATCCAGCCGTAAGTGCCCCCAAGTTCCTTCTTTAGTACTATGCTTTTCAAGAAAAAATTTAAGCTTGCCATGACTATCTATTGCAGTTTGTTTATAACAAACTAAATCATCATACTCGAACATCGATTTCCTTAATAAATTCCAGGAGTTTTTTGCTTATCACGTTCATCCTCATGACAGTCGTCTTGTTTCCTTTCCGGCGGTATTAACTTTTGTAATTGTGCCGCAACAAAGAACCATGAATTTTTATCGTAGTGCCCTCCTTCTGATGGTTTACATCCAGGCAAGGAAAGGTGTTTCAATAATTTATCGAACTCACGCAATAAATAGGTCGCATAAGAATGATGATCATATTGTGTGAATGGATCTGTGAAAAGAAGATCCATACGAGTCATGATGCAGTTAATGGTATCATATTTCTGTACTTGTTCATTCACTTCTTTTGCTTTGTTCTGTCCATACATCCGATGACGCCACCAACTAAACCATCCATTAGGTTCCAGTGTATTGACACCATTTAGGTAATAATCTCGATACTTAGCCGTCGCATCTGCGATAGTCTTATTCAGTAATGTAGTTAAATCTGCCAGCTCATGGCGCACTTGACGTGGTAGACGCGAAGGAGGTCTATGTTGTTTAAACATTGGCCGTGATTTAGTGAGATGACGCATCTTTTCTTCTGACTGATTTTCCACCACACTGGGATAATTTACTTCTGGAATAGGATTAGACCCTATCCCTCCCAAGCCTAATAGCTTTGCCGCAATCAGTTCTTTTCTTCTTTGGGCAACTAATCCCGCAGAAATGCCCAACTTATTGTGTTTGTTATCTACACTTGTCTTCCCTTTATCATTCTGGCCCATTTGTAATTCCTTATCCCTAAGAATTCACGTTAAGAAGATTTAAAGCCTAGGTCATCATATAAATTATTCTTTTTTCATGCAATGGTGATTTGGTTATTCATAATTTTATTTTCTATACTTTAGGTAGTACTAAGCATCTTGATGTACATAAAAGGACTCGTAACATGATGCAACGAATAGTAACTTCAATAGGTATTACCCTAATTTTCACGGGAATCTCACACGCGCTAACGACAGAAGAATACCAATTAGTCTCGATCAGTAATACAACCTCTAAAAACGCAGCCCTTTTTCAAACTCAATCCATGTATCCAACAGGGAAAAAGCCTAGTGCCATTACAACTGGCGATTTTAATGGGGATGGGAAAACAGATTTAGCCATCACCAATTCTACTAGCAATACTGTTTCTATATTGCAAGGAGATGGAAATGGCTCTTTTCTCGCCAAATCAACATATGCCACTGGTGTTCACCCAAATGCCTTAGCCGCTGGTGATTTTAATGGGGACGGAGTAGTCGATCTGGCTATAGTCAACAAAGGCAGTAATACCATTTCCATCCTATTAAACAATGGTGTTGGTTCATTTCTTCCCCCCACTTTTTATGCCACTGGTACTCAGCCAGAATCAATTAAAATAGCCGATTTCAATGGAGATAAAATATTAGATTTAGCGATTACCAACGAAGGTAGCGATACGGTTTCAATATTATCAGGCAATGGGGATGGAACATTTGCTCCTCAGGTAACCTTTGCTACAGGAAAACACCCCCACGGAATAGTTTCTGGTAATTTTTACAAAAGTGGCGCATTAGATCTGGCAGTGACTAATAGTGGTAGCAATACGGTTTCCATCTTAAAAAACAACGGTAAAGGCGTTTTTAAAATTCAAGCAACTTACGCCACTGGAGTGAATCCTACAGGTATCGTTGTTGGTGATTTTAATAGGGACGGAATATTAGATCTGGCTATAGTGAATAGCGATAGTAATACTGTTTCCATTTTATTAGGTAAAGAAAATGGAACATTTCAACCTCAAGTAACCTATGTCTGTGGAAATAAACCAAAAGAAATCATCGCTGGTGATTTTAATAAAAAAGGAATATTAGATTTAGCCGTAACCAATAGCGGCAGCAACACCGTTTCTATTTTAATAGGTAATGGGGACGGAACCTTTCAGGCTCAAGTAACTTATGCTACTGGAGCTGATCCCTATGGGATTGTAGCCGGTGATTTTAATGGAGATGAAAAATTAGATCTCGCCATTACCAATGCAGCGAATAATACCGTTTCTATATTATTAAACAATCAATAGAGGGTCGGAGCATTTTATTGAGATTTGCTACTCATCTTCTAATCAGTTATCTTAGGCTTAATAACTTGAATTTGAAAGGATTTCATTATGATACAACACCCTTCCGTATTGATCGCTGGCGCGGGTCCAACTGGATTGATGATGGCATGCGAACTTGCTCGCTATGGTATTTCTTATCGAATTATAGATAGAAAAGAAGGACGCACCCAAACTACTAACGCAGCCGGAATTCATACTAGGACTCTCGAAATCTTTCATCATATTGGGATAGTTGATCGTTTTCTCCAAAGAGGACAACGTTGGACTGCTTTTCGTCTGCACTCTCAAGATGAACTAATGGCACGTGTTCCTTTTAATCATATCGATTCTTTCTATAAATTTTCTTTGCTATTAGCTCAAAGTGAGACAGAAAAAATATTGAACGAACGTCTAGAAGAATTGAAAGGACACGTTGAGTGGCAAGTAGAACTAATTGATTTTAAGCAGCTAGATAAGAAAGTAGTTTCCACTGTTAAATATGCCGATGGGCACACTGAAACAATAGAAAGTGATTGGCTGGTGGGCTGTGATGGTATTCATAGTATTGTCCGGGAAAAATCAAAGATTCCATTTACTGGCGAAGATATACCTCAGGAATATCTGGTGACCGATGTGCAATTAGAGGGACCGATTGATGATGAAGCCGATGTTTTTCTAGGTAAAAAGAATATGCTTGCTCTTTTCCCTCTAGGTGGGGGCACTTACCGAATTATAGGTACAGCTGAGGGGGCTGAAGTTAAAAAAATATTTACGGATGACGAGGTCAAGAATATTATTGAAAATCGATGTGGTCATAAATATAAAGTAACTGCAATCATTCGGTCCTCTGCTTTTTGGATACACAGCAAAATTGCAGGAAAAATGCGTGAAGGTTCAATTTTTATTGGCGGTGACGCGGCTCATGTACATTCTCCGGCCGGTGGACAAGGAATGAATACAGGGTTGCAAGATATTTATAATCTGGCGTGGAAATTAGCATGGGTAATTAATGGTAAGGCAAAGCCCCAATTATTAGACAGTTACGAGGCCGAGCGCCTTCCCGTTATTAACGAAATTGTGAGTAAAACGGAAAGCATTACTAAAGCAGCTTTTCTTGAAAATCCGCTCTTAATCAAGCTACGTGAAGTAGTAGCTAAAACCATTATTGGCCATAGTAATTTCCTTCTAGAAAAATTGGGCTCACAACTCACCCAGTTATCAATTAGCTATCAGCATAGTCCGATCATTGACTATCATACAGATATTAAATCTCATTCCGCACCTATGCCTGGAGAACGAGCCCCCGATGTAGTCATTAATCAACAATCGGATCGTTTATACGATTATCTGCTGAACACACAATATAACCTCTTGCTTTTTAGCGGCCATAACATCAGCGATGTACAATTAGCTCAATTTCAAGAAATTATAGAATGGATAGAACAGGATTATGCTGACACGATTAAGACTCAGTTGGTTAGCTTTGCTAAGATAGCAGAGATAAAAAATATAATTACAGATGAACAATTCAAGATACATAATCGTTATCACATAGATGACTCTGGATTGTATTTAATACGACCTGATCATTACATTGCATTTTGTCGTCGGGAAATAGATAAAAATGGACTTAGGGAGTTCCTT